>RXIE01000121.1 GCA_004212135.1 Candidatus Methanophagales archaeon ANME-1-THS
ATTTTTAAGGTTACCTGAAAAACGGTGTGCCCCTCTTCTCGCTAAAAGTCTTCTTGCATGTCTTGCATCTGAGTAGCGCTGTATTCTGTTTGCCATAGTGTTCCTTTAGCACGATATTCCCCTTTCCTTTCTTTCTGTAATCCGAACACGCCTCGTTTGGACAAAAGAATTCGTCTAAGTTTCTCCCATTTCGCCGAGCCCTTAGCATTCCCTATAGAAATAGGGGTTATATATACCTTTCTGCATAATTGGGACACGACCCGATTTTTCAGGTAACCTTAAAAATGTATAAGGATTTGTGGTACGGACCTGAGGTCCTTATACAGGCTAATGTTCTTTAATGACGGAACTAAATCGCGTATTTGGTGGTTTTGATGAATCATAATGGACAGATCCAATCTTCTTCTCGGTAAATAATGACTTTTTACCGTATCAAAACCCTAATTTGGTTTTGATTATCTCTTTGCTTGTCTTCTTCTCAAGAGATACGCGAGTGTCACCAGTCCTGGGAATACGAAAACAGCTTCGAAGCCGCTTTCCTCAGGCGCCGGAGTCGGCGTTGCGGGTGGGCTTATCGCGGGTGTTGTTGTTACTGCAGGAGCCGGTGTACCTGTGGGGGTTGCTACCGGTGTCGGAGTTGCCGTCAGTGTTGGTGTGAGAGTTGGTGTTAGGCTTGGTGTTGGAGTTGGTGTAGTCGGTGCAGGTGGTGGTGCTGATATTCTCCCTGATGTTAGCCCTCTTGGTTCACTCCTCAGCCGCAGTCCACAGGCATGTTCAGGTATAGTTTCGATCTGGAAGGTGTAATTACCTAATTTCCAGCCTGAGGTGGTAATACCCGGGCCGCCCCTTCCGTACGTTCCGGTCAACAGGCGCACGGTTATATCCGCAAAAACCTGGCCATTGACGTCCGTTTTTATCAGGATTCCATCAGGATCAATTATGGTAAGATCAACTCGATCCTCATCGAAGAGGTTAATGCCGCTCGTGTCTAGTATAAGTCTTGTTCCCACAACAATGGATGTCACTTCCGTTGAGCCTACTCTCAGTATGAGTGGTATAATTGGCTCTTCGACTGAAAGCTGTGCTTGTGTCCGTGGCCCTGACGGATTATCGCTCACATAGTAAGCTCCTGTTGGTGGCCAATTGACGTTATAAATCCGTCCATTAGCATCTGGTGTATAGGTGTTCTCCAACTGTCCCGCAACATACCGGTAAACCTTGGGGGTTGAGCTGAAATTGTTGCTCCCTTCAGTCAGATTAAATTGCAAATTCTGCCCTATTAGCACTTTCTGGAGCGGCCCTGTGGTATTACCGATATAATTGAAGTTATCGCCGATGCTCACGGCACTACACGAAGAGATCATCGCGCCGACTACCAAAGCCAGCATTATCGCAGCCACTGCGATCCTAAGCGGTTTTTGCCTGAACATTGCTCCGATATGCGGTATACCCCTCCAAGGCCTTATGATAAAGAAGCGTTTAATACGTGAATTCGTCGATCTGACGTCCTGTTGGCTTGACTGGTTGGCGGACTCTCCTTTCGCTGATCTTGGGAAATTCTGCTATCTCTGCGATCCCGAGCCGATTGACGAGTTCAGAGAGGAGCTTCTGTTTGAAGTTCGCATAAGCGACCTTATTGGGCACGACGATCGCTATCCGCCGCTCAGAAAATTTGGGATATGCATCGCGAAACGCAGCCTCAATTTTACCTACCCATCTCGGGTCCTCTGCGGTTATAAAGACCGCCGGAGAGCTCCTCCATTCACGTGCCTCATACCATGATAAACTATCTGTAATTGCGATATAGAGTGTATCGTGGTCTATAAGCATATTACCCGTAACAAACATGAAGTTCTCATCCATCTCGAAGCCGCTGAAATACCCAACCGTCTTCTCTACATCTTGCTCTGAGAGTCCTGCGCTCCGGGCAATTTCCGCGCTGTACTCTTTTATTCCATGTCGTGCGTCCGCTACAAGATCTTCGATCTCTCTTTCAAGCGCTTTTACTACCGGCATATCCATGAGGCTCGTGCTCTTCCACGCTCGCAATCTCCCTTTAACCTCCTCGAGTTTATTTTCCGGCGTGAAAAACTCAATGAATTCCTCGTCTCGCTTTTTCGCGTACACGCACAATCGTTCCCTGATCAATTTCTCTATCTGAGAATGGAAGATCTCAGGTGAAAACAGCGCGGACATCTCAGCTCTGATAATCTCGTATTGGGTGTAGCCGGGAGTGCCATATTTACCTGTTTTTAAGATTAATTCGACCAATTTGAGCGCCGTACTATCACCCTCTGCTATCGCGTGCTCGATATACCTCGCTAGATCTCCCGGCTGGGGCGCATATCCACGGGCGATCTCATTAAAGAACTCTTCATAGCCCGATAGACACAGATATTCGTTATACGTACCGATCTTGAGAATCCCTTTCCTCCTGAGCGATTTCAATAACTCCCTGCAATCGCGTCCGGTTATCGCCCCTAAGTTTTTTACCAGTGTCTCCTCCGTTGCATAGCCTTCCACCAGATGAAAGAGCCCTAAAAGGGTCTTCATATCCTCCTGCTCCTCTGCCAAACTCACTAAGATGCTTTTAAACTCCTCGGGAAACATTCTTTCTCACCACCTCCTCATCCTTTCCTTTTATCCTGCACTTCCGTTCTCACCTATCAACCTGTCTACGAGCCAGTTCGGATCAAAATGCATTAAATCATCATAACCTTGCCCGGTTCCTAAGAACAAAATGGGCTTTGAGGTCGAATGTGCAATGGAGATAGCCGCTCCTCCTTTCGCATCCACATCGACCTTGGTCAGCATCGCGGCATCTATCCCAATCGTATCATCAAATTTCTTCGCACGGTCTACCGCATCGTTCCCCGCAATCGCTTCGTCCACAAAGATCACGAGATCTGGCTTGGTCACCCGACAGATCTTCCTCAACTGCTCCATCAGATTGACGGACGTGTGCATTCGTCCCGCGGTATCAGCCAGGACCACATCCTTTCGATTCGCCTTCGCATAACTCAGTGCATCATAGACCACCGCGGCCGGGTCAGCACCATATTGGTGCTTGATCACCTTGATGCCTAAATTGGCTGCATGCCGTTCGATCTGTTCGGTTGCGCCAGCGCGGTACGTATCGGCAGATGCAATCACGACCGAATAGCCCGCATCGAGCAATTTCTTGCCCACCTTTGCAATGCTCGTGGTCTTACCCGTCCCATTCACACCCACGAAGACGATGGTGATCGGCTTCGCACAATTCTCCACAAATGCCTCGAAATCAAGGTGCGTCCCGGCGGTGGTCTCTCCTAATAACGCATTGCGTATCGCTTCTTTCACTAAGTGCTCGGTATCCGCGCCCCATTTCTTACGCTTACCGACCAGTTCTCTTTTCACACTGGCAATAATCGCTTCGGCTACAGACAGGGCAACATCACTCTCCAGCAATGCGATCTCCAGCGCTTCCAGGGGCGTTTCGAGATCCTTCTCATCCAGAACCGTCTCCCGGTCTAAGATCGCCCTCCCTTTCTCCTTGAATCTCTCTGTTAATCCCTTCGGTGCCGGTTGCTCCGCTCTTCCCCGTTCTTCCTCCTCTGCTTCACTTTTCTCCGTTATCCTCTTGACGACCGAGTCTCGAAATTCACTCAGCTTCTTCCTCAGCCGATCAAACATTTTGTGCCTCTACGTGTACTTTATCCAGCTCCCTTTTCTTCTAAAAGGCCCTCTTTTGGTTCAAGCCTGTCTCGGTCCTCCGGATCTGGAAGCGAGCTCTTGCACTCTCGCTTGTAAGATCTGCGCTTCCTGTTCTATCTTTTGCAGTTCGCCAGTCATATCACGCTGTGTGGTCTCCAGCTCATTCTTCATCTCATTCAGAAACTCGATCGAGGAATCAGGGTCTTTTTCCATGCTTACACCGCCACCGATCCGGACTATGATTTTATCCGTGGTGCTGAGTGTCACGTAAACGGAGGTGTTCGCTCCTATAGGCACGATCAACTCGTCTCCGGCTTTCATCTTCTTCAATTGGGTGATTGTTTCGATCGCTTTCTCATGCTCATTGAGAGCCTGACGAACGAAGAGCAATTCCTGAGTCTTTTGTTCCGCCTGCGCCTGGTATTGTCGTAATCGTAAAAGCAGAGATTGGAGCTCTGCCTGAAGCTCTCTCTCCTTTTCACTCAATCCTTCATCCTTTTCTGCCATTTTATATCCCTTCAAGAATTAGTACCCCTTCTATCCTTATAAATTCCTTGTTATTCAATTAATTGATAGTAGACGAAGCGTGAAGAGGAGTGAGTGAAGGGCTAGAGAGGCGCAGCATGAAACTTAGAGGTCGGGGTATCGCAAAAGGGATAGCGACCGGGAGAGCACTGATTTCAAAGCAACGCATATCATTGCTCGGTGCTATAGATCCAGTTACCGGTCTCATCATCGATCCCGCACTTGAGCTCTGCGGAGCGAGCATAGCCAATCGCATTTTGATATTTCCAGGTGGAAAAGGCTCAACGGTCGGCTCTTATGTCTTGTACCAGCTCAAGATGCATGGAAAAAGTCCGTGCGCGCTCGTCAACCGCCGTGCAGATACCATCGTGGCAGTTGGTGCGATTATAGCGGAGATACCCGCAGTCGACTCGCTTGAAATTGACCCGATTGAAGGCGACTTGATAGCGGATGGTGCGGAGGTACTGGTGAATGGAACCGAGGGCTATATTGAATTACCATGAAGCAACGCGGGCAACACTGGAAAGACAGGGCTACCACTTTATAGGAACGCACAAGCACAGTGCAGTGAAATCGTGTTTGTGGTTACGGAAATCGCTGAGAGGCGAGGGAAATTGTTACAAGGGTACATTTTACGGTATTCGCGCGCACCGGTGCATCCAGATGACGCCCTCTATCTTCTGCAACCAGCGATGTCTTCATTGCTGGCGTCCTCTTGAGGCGTTTAACATTGCGGTCGAGGAGGCGCCTGTCATGTGGGATTCACCTAGAGAGCTGGTCGACGCGTGCATCGGTGAGCAAAGAAGACTCATCTCAGGGTTTAAAGGCTCTCAGAAGACGAGCGCGGATGTATTCGCGGAGGCAGAGGTTCCCAAACACGCGGCTATTTCACTGATAGGCGAGCCCACACTCTATCCGTATCTGAAGGAGCTCATTGAGGAGTTCCATGCACGCGGCATGACCACCTTCGTGGTAACGAATGGCACGAATCCAGCGGTGCTGCGCGAAATTCGCCCGTACCAGTTGTATCTATCCTTGAATGCACCTGATGAAGCCACCTACACACACGTCTCACATGCTCAGTACTGGCCGCGTATACAAGAATCGTTAGAAGAGATGCGGAGGTTGAACGCGGAAGCGAGAACGAGGACCGCGGTACGAATCACCTGTATCGAAGGCGTAAATCTAAAAAATCCCGAAGGATATGCTGGATTGTTACGAATCGCACAACCAGATTTCATTGAGGTAAAGGCGTATATGCACATCGGGTATTCGCGGAAACGGTTGACGCGGGATGCAATGCCGACGCATGCACGTGTCAAGGAATTTGCTCACGAAATTGCAGAACGGTTAGCACCTTCTCACTATGCGATGGTTGATGAATCAGAGGTAAGCCGTGTGGTCCTCATTGCATCAACAAACTTCTTAAAAGAACGGTTGATCAAAAAATGATCATGTAAAAGCGGGCATATGACTTTTTATGGATGCCCTGCTTTTCACCTGCGGCAGGGCCTACGCCTCAGCCCTCGCAGCCCACTTCACTTTTCTGCTCTTCCGCCCAAGCTTTATCATATTGCGTTCGCACTTGGAACTGCAGAAGTAAAAAACGGTACCATCGCGTCTCACCAGCATCATACCCGTCCCCTGCTCGATGGGCGTATGGCAAAATGTGCATTTCTTCTCCATGCTCGCGTCACCTCTTCGAAAGTTTTCGCACTTCGCGCGCGGTCTCGATGAGTACGATGATATCCCCGACCTTGATCGGTCCTATACAATTCCTCGTGAGGATTCGGCCCTTGTTCACTCCTTCGAGTATCTTGCACTTTACCTGGACTGACTCGCCATGCATTCCGGTCCGACCCACGACTTCAATTATCTCAGCAGGTGTCCCGCCCTCTTCGCTCATTTCCTACTCGGCCCTTCGAATTATCCCTTGAGCTTCTTCAGCTCCTCGACGATCTCTTGAATCACGTCAGCAGCTTTCCCAGGGTCAACGATGGCAGCGGAGGCACAGCCTTTGTTTATACCACACGCAGCCCCTAAATCTTTCTGACTCTTTACGTGGACGTACGGAATCCCTTTCTCATCGCACAGCGGCGGAAGATGGAGTGCGATCTCCTCGGGCGTCACGTCTTTACTTATCACGACTAACTTCGCCAGTCCTCGTTCGATGGTCTTCGTGGTTTCATTGGTGCCCTTCTTCAGGGTGCCGGTTGTCCGCGCTAATTCCACCGCCTCTAATGACTTACGTTGCAAATCCTCAGGAATATCAAGCGTGGCAGGTACTGATGGCCGCTTCTCCTTCGCTTTCTCTTTTCCTTCTTTCCCGCTCATCTTTCATCCCCTACAATGTTATCTGCGTTCGTACTCTAATAGTTGATATGGCTTTAAGTTTATAGTCTTCAAGCAGTACGGGTTGCACGCACTCTTCGGGTACACTCAATGCGATCTCCTTGGTACGTCCGTATCTCCCTTTGCTCACGATTACTGCATTCACGAGGCCGAGGATGTCCAATTCGGAGATGAAATCAGTCACGCGCCGCTGCGTCAAAGCCTCTATGCCCACATGGTTACATAAACGCCGATACATGTTATAGACTTCGCCGCTGGAGAAGCGTCTTTTGTTCTTTTCTTTACTCAATTGGAGCACACTGCTGAGCACAATCTTTGATTGGAGCGGTAATGTCTTGACCACCTCCACCACCTTGTTCATTTCAAGCTTCTGGCACGCGGACCGCACATGTTCTTCGCTTACCTTTTTGGATTTCGCGCGCTCAGCAATTTCGCCTGATAAACGGAGAAGGTCAAGAGCACGCCGTGCATCGCCATGCTCCGAGGCTGCGAGTGCAGCGCAGAGGGGTATCACCGCATCGTCAAGCACGGTATCATAAAACGCCATCGCCGCCCTTTCGTCCAGAATATCGGTTAATTGCGCGGCATTGTAGGGTGGGAAGATGATCTCTTCCTCGCCTAACGAGGACTTTACCCGCGGGTCCAGTAGTTCCGTGAAGGTCAGATCATTCGAAATCCCTATTAAGCTTATCCGTGCATTGGTGAGCTCGCCGTTTATCCGCGTGAGGATATACAGCGCTTCGTCACCTTTGCTCACCAGCTTGTCCACCTCATCCAGGATCACGATCACGCACCGTTTCTCAGCATCTATACCGTTCTTAAACTCTGAATAGACCATATCTGTCGGCCACCCGATCATCGGGACACGCCTGTTGAAGACCCGCGCGAGATACGCAAAAAGTCGGTACTGGGTATCAAATACCTCGCTGTTGATATAGAGCAGAGAACAGTTACTGCCCCGCTTCTGGGCCATCTTCTCCAATTCATTACTCACGTATTTCACCGTCGAGGTCTTTCCGGTTCCGGTCTTACCGTAGATCAAGATATTCGAAGGTGTCTCTTCTTTGAGCGCAGCGGAGAGTATATCCGCCAGACCTTTTATCTGCTCCTTCCGATGCGGGAGATGTTCAGGAACATAGGTAGGGCGAAGCACCTCTTTATTCGCAAATATCTCCCCATCGCCGATCAGCTCTTCGAACAAGTTATCCATGGTGTATCTTTGCGCTACCCTATCACACATCTATCGCGCTGTTATCATTTAAAACTATCCATAGCTCTATCGTGTTATAATAGTTGCGGACAGGTTTCGAGTGGAGTCAACGTGAGAGTATGTGGACGATAGCAGTCGCGCCCGTCCCGCCTATATTATGGGTGAGCCCGATCTCAGCCTCGGGCACCTGCCTTTTACCAGCCTCGCCTCGCAGTTGCTGCGTTATCTCGACCGCCTGCCTTATGCCTGTCGCACCGAGCGGATGCCCGCATGCTTTCAATCCGCCGGACGGATTCACGGGTATACGACCGCCTATTTCCGTCTCGCCCTCTTCCGTAAGGACTCCGCCTTCACCCTTGTGACAAAATCCCAAGTCTTCGATCGCTATGATCTCCGCGATGGTGTAGGAATCGTGTACCTCAGCGAGGTCGATCTGCGAAGGCTCTACCGAGGCCATCTGATAAGCCTTCTTTACCGCGTACACCGTGGCATCCATCGTGGTGATATCGCGTCTATCATGCAGCGCGACGGTATCACCTGCCTGTGCGGACGCTTTTATATACACGGGTGTATCGGTATACTCTCTCGCCTTCTCCGCGGCGCATAAGACCACAGCAGCCGCTCCATCGGCGATGCTTGAACAATCCAGCATGTGAAGCGGGTCAGCAACGAGGGGTGATGCAAGCACATTCTCTCGGGTAATCACATTCTGGTACTGTGCACACGGATTGTGCACCGCATTGGCATGATTCTTAACCGCCACCCGTGCCATCTGTTCCGCGGTCGTGTGATATCGCTCCATATGGCTCCGCGCCATTTGCGCAAACAGGGACGGAAGGGTCGCACCATACATCGCTTCCCACTTCCGATCGACCGAAGAAGCGAGCAAATCGTCGGCGATATCCGATTCCACATCAGTCATCTTCTCCACACCTGCCGCGATCACGAGGTCATACCAGCCGGAGGCAATGGAAAGAACTGCTAAATGCAAGGCGAGCGCACCGGAAGCGCACGCAGCTTCGGCCCTCGTTGCAGGAATATGTAACCCAGCCAATCCAGCGTAATCGATGATGAGCGCGCCAACATGCTCCTGTTCGACAAATCTGCCTGCTGACATGTTCCCGCCATAAAGCGCCTCGATCTCCTCGCCGCAAATCGTCGGC
>RXIE01000122.1 GCA_004212135.1 Candidatus Methanophagales archaeon ANME-1-THS
TGTTGCACCATCCGCGGAAGTTGCATGCAGTTCAGTCTTCACGGGGATATAATCCTCGGCTGAGATCCACGTGCGCAGTTGTGCACGCTCGGCAAACCGAACGGTGGGATACGAAAACTCGTAGGAGACGAGATGTGAGTCGATGATCTTACCGCCTACCTCTACGGATTCTCTGCCTTCATAGGTTGCATTTTCTGCTCGATCAAAGAGCAGCGCGAGATGCAGTGAGTCCGCAATGGGGATATAGCTATATCTCAGCAGAGAGGTCTGGGGCGTGAAGGTGGTTACATACTCATTCAGAACCAGCGGCGAATACACGTAAAATGCACCCGAGGTGTCAATAATCCATGCATCTCTGAGCGAGGCGCGCAATCGCTCGTAGGCGTCGTATCGATCAGGGTCAGAAGAGGTGTACTCAAAGTGTTCAAAGGTGAGCTTCATCTTCTTGCCTTCGTCCTGAGTGCGAAGCAGGTCAAGATGGAGCCAATACTTCGATTGGTCAGTAAAAGATTGCGTTTCGAGTGAGGAGAAGAAATATGCCTCGGCTTGAAGACTCTCGAGATTTTCCGCCGCCGCTTTGGATGCTGTCAGAATTTCTGATGCGCGCGATGCCCCGGCGGAATAGCGCTGGATCAGAAACCCGGTCACGAGCACGGCTGCGAGCGCAGCAATCATCACGATGGCCAGTAATTTTTTATTCATCATACAGTAGATTCCAAGATGTTTTATAAAAGGTTTTCGAAGATATCAAAAATTTTATACATCAGTTTGAAATTGCGATTAAAGTATCCTCAACTCTTATATAGGCGCCTCCGTGTATGGTATGCGTAGGAGGTGATACTACATGAAAAAAAGAGAAGCTTTGGTGTTCAGTCTGGTAGTTATTTGTATTGCCAGTGCAGCGTCTATACCTGCGGTTTCAGCTATCGATACTGACAGTGACGGTGATGGAATACCAGACTTCATAGAGGCTATCCTCGGAACCAATCCTGATCTATGGACCAACACAGATGGAACAGTTTATACTGAGGTCTCGGTAATCCCGGGAACGGTCAATCTTAATGATGCAACGAAGATTAAACTCACGGTGGTGAGTAACAATACCGTCGTGTATTTAATCAAGCATGTACTGCCGGCTAATGTAGCGTACGTCGATGGAAGCGCCTCAATCACACCGGTTATTAACGGTAATACGCTGGAATGGGGTTCAGACAACCTGACACCGGTCTCGCCGTGGGTCATTTTATTTGAGGTTAAGTCTTTGAACCCTGGAGAACACCCGGTGAATGTGGTGCCTGATTCGAGGGCAACCTATGGTATTTGGAGTGGGAAAGTGACAGGTGGTGGGTGTTGGATTCAAAGTCCGGGAGATCCAGCGAAGAAAGCGAATTTCGGGTTCGTGGCGAAGCAAGAAGAATTTGAAGATCCTTCAGGCAATCTCCAGTATATCGACCATGACACGGGCATGAAACTGCACAGCGATTCGATCGATTCTATCAGTGCGTCAGGAACTACGGCTACCTTCACAGGTACGGCTACGATCGATGGCACAAGCGGATACAACTTTACTGTCTATGTTGAGGACAATGGAGAGCCTGGAGATAACGATTACTTTAAAATAGAGATTCCCGAGCATGGCAATTACGTAGCAGAAGGTCAGCTTCAAGGCGGTAATATCCAGATCCACGGATCAACAACCTTTGCAGCATTTGATGTTGCATTCCCCCAGGCGTTCGTAGAAGTGAATGCACCGGTCGAGGGAAACTTACCACCCGTGGCGCGCTTCACGGTGAGCGACGAAACCCCCACGACAAATGAGCGAGTAACCTTTGACGCTTCCAAAAGCTATGACCCGGATGGTTCCATCGCGGCTTATAAGTGGGATTTTAATGGCGATGGCGTCTGGGAGTGCGATGGTGATGCTGCAGTGATAACCCACAGTTATACGACGAACGGCACGTACAGCGTAACACTCCAGGTTGTGGACGATCGTGGCGCAACTGCCTGGCGAACCAAAGAGATAACGGTCAGTGATGGAACGGGAGAACCAATCAGTGGCAATGTAACATGGAGCGGTAAACACTCGTTCGGAGGACTTGATGAGCGAGTGTTCATCGGCGAGGATCGATCGATCAGTGCAACTGCCTACGAAATCACCAACACGCTCGCTATACCAGTCAATGTTACGGTGGAACTGCGTGTGGATGGCGAACGCCTGCATTGGATCAGTGAATCGATCGGAGCGAATGAACAAAAGGATATCACGGTTTCAGGTACGTGGGTTCCGACATCAAGTGGCGTGCATCAGGTCTCGCTGCACGTGTATGATGGCGAGTACTGGGTGGGACCAACCAATGACCCGATGGCAAAGGTACTGGTGTGCATAGAGAAAGTAAAGTAGCACGCACACACAATCCCCACCCCCTTTTTCATTTTTTAATGGGAGAACGGACTGAAGACGTAAAGAGTGAAGGACCAGCATGAGTAACCAGAAGGGGCAATGGATCATCCTGTCAGGGCTTATCCTCGCATTAGGACTCGTCAGCCTGGTCATTCTGCTCAATCAAGTGACGTCCGCGGGCTACAAAGTCTCAGTTGCCGAAACTGACTTTGCAAGCAGAGAGATTACCGAGATCTACGAGGAGACCGTGAGGACATCAAAACTCGTCCACGCACAAGGGTGGGACGATGCCAGTATGAGCTATTTCGGCGATAATATGTCAAAAATCTACGCCGCTCACAGCATATTCCTCGAGATAAACGTTACGAATCAATCCTCTAACATAGCGAACCTTAACATGCACTATTACGACGGGAAGGTGAACTTCTCGCTTTGTAATAGGAAGATACCTCTGTAGCTATAATCACGATGAGATGAGAGCACAAAGGAGTACTGGGAGTAAAGGAACGGCCGTGCCGCTGGCATTCGTGATCTTTGCAGCGACCGCCCTGGTCTTCTTCGCGTCACTGCAACTGTATCAAACGGCATTTAAAGCCTTCCCGGCCTCAGTCACGACCCAGCAGCAGTTCGATGATCTGGGGAATGCGCTCAGTACTGTACTTACCGGCGCGATCCTCAGCCTACCGCACGGCGGCACGATCGAATTTAAGGAGACGCTGCCGCAAAAAATCGCCGAGCAGGACTATAAAATGGATATTGATACCCATTCAGACCAGATACGACTGTATTCGTTCAAAGGCTATTATTACAACTACACGCTCAGTGGCATGAGTGCCGAGGTGAACGCTACAGTTAATACTACGACTGCCTCGGGTGGGATGTCAGAAGTAAAGATACTGTTGAGGAGGTAATGGGAGATGAGAGACAGAGGTAAAAGGAATAACAAAGGCGTTTCAGAAGTGATTGGTTATCTGCTCATGTTCGCGGTCGTGGTTACCATCGTGAGTGTGATTTATGTATCCGGAATGCCGGTGATCGACCAAACGAAGGACAGTTCAGCGATTACAAGCATGGAAACGGTTTTTTTAACCTTGCAGGGCAATATGAAGAAAGTTGCAGTCGGCCAGTCGCCGGTGCGAACGATGCACGTGAATCTGGTAAAAGGGACGATGAGCGGACAGGAGAATGCCGGCAATATCACGATCGATAAGGATGGCGCTCCTGTTACAATTCCTTTTGGCAATATTGAATACACGCTCGGCACCCAGAAGATAATTTACGAGAATGGCGCGATCATCGAGCACAGCCCGGGCGGTAATATCATCATCTCCGAGCCGCTGATATTTTTCACGAATTATAGCAGTGATAATGCAGACGTCTTTATTTCGGTCATCAATGCATCAGGAACGCTCTCGATAAGTGGTGTGCTCGGTCAGATCCAGATGGGTCCTTATAACGTGACCCGGGACACCCGTGTTGATTATTCCGCAGATCCTGCAAGCTCAGTGACGATCACCGTCAACACTCGATACGCCCATGCCTGGTCCTTATTCCTGAACAACTCCTATACGGAGACGTTCGGTGGCGTTCCCATTGGGGGATTTGATGACGCAAATAACCTCTGCTGGTTAACGATATCCAGGAACTGTAACCTCACCCTCATCTCGCATAACGTCACGGTCTCTTAAACACGCAGAAGGAGGTGAAGAAAGAGAATGACTGAAGAGATAGAACTGGATGAACAGAACAAAGTATATTTCAGTTGCAAGACGTGTGGTTATCTCTTTGAGGAAGACCCCGAGTTGATGCCCATTCGGTGTCCGCAGTGCGACAGTGAAGATACCGAGCGGATGTAAGGGATTAAAAATTCCAAACTCCAAATCCCATCTGCTATTTCATACTTGTAACTCTTTCCATTCTTATACTAGTGTTACTCTTATCGCATCGATCCATTTCTTTCTGCTCTCTGCTTTCATTCTGCGCTGCCATTTCGAAAAATAGTGCTGTCTTTACCTGGAGTTTTCTTCAGAGCCTCTTATAAACTCTTTTTCTAAAATCAACTTTTACAACATTTCCAGTTGAAAGCTCATAAATTCAGATTTCTCTTCGCTTCATCTACATTAACTGTTTCAAGCTCACCTTTGGGGTGCACCCCTAAAAGTAGACAGTGAGTTAAGAAATAAAGAGGGGGTGCAACATGAAAACAAGGCGACACTACACACGGGAGTTTAAGATCGCGATAGTTCGAGACATCGAGACGGGAAAATCACTCGCGCAGGTGTCACGGGAGAACGGGATTCATCCATCCCTCATAGTGAAGTGGAAAAACGATTATTTTGAGAACCCGGAGAAAGCATTCAGCGGCAACGGACGGTTATACAAAGATCAGGCCAGAATGGCAGAACTTGAACGTCTGGTCGGACGGTTGTACGCGGAGAATGAGTTTTTAGAAAAAGCCTTGGGAACCTTGGAAAACCGGATCCAGGAAGAGCGAAAAAGGGGGCTGTGGGAGTGAAGTATATGGTCATCAAAGAGTGTCGTGAGTCTGGAAGTTAAATATCTGTAGATCGTGCCACCCAATTACTGGACGTCAGTAGATGCGGGTTCTATAAATGGCAGAGGCAGTCGAATGACGAACCGGTAAAGAGTGAGGATAGAGAGGTTAGAAATGAGATCCATAAGGTCGCCGTGGAGTTTCCGGCATACGGATACAGACGGATAACAGTAGAACTCAGGAACCGTGGCTATACGGTGAACCACAAACGGTACATGCTCAATAAAAGGTGGACTTTAGAGACGCATTTCGGGAAATAAGATGTGCCAATCTTGTCATTGCGCGTTTTCCTGAGAATATATCTTTGATATAATCAAAGAAACCGACACCTAGCTTTCTACAAGTATCCAGTACGGACATTATGTTCTCCCATGCTGCTTTTCCATCTTCACTTCTCGTTCCGTTACTAATTTTACGTTTGACCACGGGTTCACGGAGTGCTAACTCTGCCGGATTGTTATGGGGCGGTATCTCAGGGAACCTCAGCACGAGCAGAAGTTCCTCCTTCTTCTCTTTAGTAAGGGCTATCCTTTTATCCAGTTCCTCATAACCAGTCTTTGTCGAAAATAGCTCATCAAATTCATTCTTCAGTTTTTCCTTCTCCTCCTCATCGGGATTCTCACGGTATTTAGTTAGCCTATCGTAAAATGCCCATACACGTGCAAGGAACTCCCGGAGTTGGATGTGATGGTAATCGATGAGCGGATTTAGTTTCCTGTAGTGCCTTATCTCATGTATCCAGCATAAAGCATGATGAACAGCTATGCCTAGATACTGCCTGGCATCGTCAGAGATCATGATCTTATCCGTCTTTTCGTCCTTCTTCAATCCAAGAAAGCTCCTGATTGTGTCTCTGTCCTTTTTGGGTGTGATGAAGAAAGCGGAAAAGAGTGCATTACAGATCACGTGGATATGGTGATTTTCTCCCTTATGCTTCAAGCCCGTGTCATCAGTATGAAAGTAATTTGAGGACTCCAAACCAGCCTTTAAGATCTTCTCGTGCTCCTTTTTCAGCTCCTCTTTCTTCTCCTGCGTCAGGATATTGGAAATTTCGCCTTCTGAAATGATAATCCCACTCTCCTCCAATATCTTCTTTATCTTGTTCTCAGTAACCCTGCAAGCATAATAAAGGTACACAATGAAGGCCTTCAGCTCATCCTTGAACTCACCATGCACATCCTCCGGCAGTTCCGCTTCATACAATTTGTCTTCACCTGGCGAATAAAAACGCTCCAGTTTATATTCCACGTTATCCGTGGTGAATTTGATATTCTGAACTAGCACGCTCCGGTAACCTTTATGCTCGGCATCAGGCGGGAGGATTTTCCTGTCTACCCGTCTGTACTCTGTTCTATCTATCTTAATTCTGGGCTTCTTTGCACTTTTGCTCCATTTTTTCCTCTTCTCCGTGCTTGGGCTTGAGAAGTCTTTACCTTCTTTTCGAGCGTTTGGTGAGGAGTTTGGCTTTCCTTTCTCGCCCTTCAGTCTGTTTATTTCATCTTTCAATGATTGAATTTCATTTTGCAGCTCTTCTATGAGCTGCGCTTGTGATTCTATGATATTGAGAAGATTGAGAATGAGGGTTTTGACTGTTTCCTTGTCACTGAAATCTATGCCTTCAGGATCCAAAGTTAGTATCTCTTCGGATATAGTAGGTGCCATATACTGTGCATCTGAACAAACCCCTTAATAAAACTTTCGACTAAAATTTTTAAAGACCACTGGATATTGAGCAATTACCGAGAAGACAATCTTCTGTGCGTGCGGAAGAGGTTCAAGCCAAAAACCACCGGTTCCAATCACAACCTCAGAAAATATCCCAACCTGATAAAAGACATGGAAATAACCCGACTGAATCAGGTCTGGGCTTCCGATATTACTTACATACAACTGCCCAGAGAATTCGCCTATCTGGCAGTCGTCCTCGACCTCTTCAGCAGGAGATGTATCGGATGGAATCTGGCTATGAGTCTGTACACCGAGCTGGCATTGAGCGCCCTGACCATGGCTATTGAAAATCGTTGGCATGAAACCATGCAGGGACTGATTCACCATTCAGACCAGGGTGTTCAATATGCTTCGAAAGAGTACATCGAATATCTCGATGCTCATGGAATTCATATCAGCATGGCAGCTCAGGGCAACCCATACGATAATGCATTCGTGGAGAGCTTCATCCGGACGCTCAAGTATGAGGAAGTCTATCTCAATGACTATGAGACCTTCTCAGACGCCTCAGAAAATATCTCCAGCTTCATCGAGGACGCATATAACAAAAAGAGGCTGCATTCATCCCTGGGGTACCGCTCACCCATCGACTTCGAAAAGGAGGTGTCTTTAAATAGCGTTGCTTAACTTATTGTATACTAACAGGGGTTCACCCCATTCACCTCTTCCCTTAACCCCGAAATTTCGATCCTTATTCCTCTGAGCTCACTAAGTATATCGTCAAGTTTTTCCATATTTTAGCTTATGCTTGACAACCTTAAAAATAGTTCTCCACAATACAACCCCAACATCACGCGTGTTATTGTTATCGCATCCATTTCTTTCTCTTCGTTTTCCAGGAACTTTAAAACCATCGCCTTATAAACAACATCACTAAAAACGACCTCATTTATGCAAAGTGATTGGGTAATTATTCCTCTTAAGATCTTTTCAGCATCGTCGTTACCGGAAAATAAAGCGATTATGATGCTTGGATCAAGGAATATCCGTTCTTTCCGCGACATATTGATAGTATAATTCAGTTAGCTCATCCGAACTGACCTTCGCTTTCAAAATCCCTTTATACTTTTGAAGCCCACCTTTTAATAGAGATGAGTCCTTAATTTCTACCCTAAATTTTGTTCCTTCAGGTATTTCCTTCCCCATCGGCTCCAGCGGCCTAAACACGCCCTTTTCATACACCACCTCTATTATTTTTTGCATCTTCAGCACACCCCCTTCTCTCTATTATTTATTGAGTATTGAGGTATATAATTCTTCTTCCCTCGATTACACCCATTGACATGTGCCCCATTTGACTTTTGCCCATTTAGCCATGGCTAATTCTTTATTTCACTTAGGCTGTTGAATTTTGAGTTATTCTTTAATTACCATGAAATTAAGGGTATAGCCGATGCGCACCAAAGCGCTGCCGCAAAATACTTACGCGCCCACAAAGAGCTGACAATCCTCGATAAACCATGACCCCAGCTCTTTTTTGAGCTCCTTCACTTTGTATTCCACGAGCTCATAATCATACTGCTCGTCCGCGGTCGAAGTACTCTGAAGCAATTTCATCAACTCCTTCAGCACCCGGGTCATTGTTACCGCATCCATTGCTATTACCACCCTATCCTCTGCAGCAGTGCCCCCGAAAGAAAACCAAAAAAGGGGAAAAATGGAAAAAAAATGGCGTTTGGTTATATGGTGTTAGCGAAGACAACCTCAGAACTGCCGTCGTTGAATGTCGCTCTTAATACCACGTAAATCGGTCCCGCGAGAGCTGGGTCATCATAGGTATGTGTTGAACCAATGGTTATAGGAGCTGTCCATTCATCTTCCTCAGTACCTGATAAATCCGGGGCACTCATGTTAATATATGATATCGTAGTGCCTGCAGGTTCTATCTTCGTGACCGTAAACGTAACAGTGTCACTATCGATTCGATTCTGATACACGCCCACGACCTTACTCGATGCGGGCGCCTTGAACCCACCGAGCATTGCCATGACCACACCGGCGATCACGATCGTCGCTGCTACCATGAGAATAACACCGATGACGGGCGATACACCTTTCTTACTTCTGCTTGAGCGAACTTGTTTAAAACTCTGTGCTTTGTTTTTCAGTTTCATTTTTTTCCTCTCACCTCCTAATCCTTTTAAGGTATCTGGAGCAATT
>RXIE01000123.1 GCA_004212135.1 Candidatus Methanophagales archaeon ANME-1-THS
AGTCATTCCCATTATCAAGATAGTTAATGAGCACATCAGAGCGTGCCGCCTAGTTAAAAATACGAGCATTGAGTCTTTCGTCACTGGTGCAAATGAGAATTAAAAAAGCTCCTTTGATAAGTTCTTCCACGTTCTTGTTCCATAAATCGCATTGAACACAGTGAATCTTCTTCGCTTCACACAGCGCTTTGATGCGTGGTGTGAACTTCAAGCTGTAAACTTCTAGGTTCGGATTCTTCTCCGGTATCTCACTGCCAGTTTCTAGAATCTGGCATATTTTCCGCTCAGCAACCCCTCCTCCACCAAAGACAATGATTCGTTTATCAGAGACCTCAATGTACAGGGGTAGCATGGCATGTTTTATTAACCTTATCCATCTTTTTAAACTTTTTCTTTTTAATTGGATGCACCTCAAGGGGCTGAGAAGTTAAGACGGTAACGAGCCAGATCTCGATTTCCTCGCACTTTCAACCAGGTTTTCGGCAAATGCGGTATACGAAGCGGCATGCAAATGAGCAAAGGAAGCGAGGCAGTTCTTTGATATGATACCATCCCTGCCATCCTTGATACCCACGCCCCTGAGCATTTTATACGCAAACTCGACCTGTGCCAGACCCTCAAGCAGGATATCAGAATGGTGGAATTCATGCCCCTTGAATCTGCTGCCTTCCTTACCCAGGATGCAATCCTTCTGGATCACCCCCTCAACATAGTTCACGACCCTCTTTTCCCCGAATCTCACTGATCCTTTGAGCACACCGCAGAGCTCAAACCGGGTGCCTCGGTATTCAAGATCCTCCATCAGATACATCAACCCGCCACATTCCGCGTAGATAACCCCAAAGCCATCGTAAAAGTCTTTAACAGCCTTGAGCATGGACGCGTTCGAGGCGAGTTCCGCAGCATACAGCTCGGGAAAGCCACCACCGATATAGAGCGCATCCACGCCCTCAGGAAGCTTTTTATCCCTTATCAGGCTGAAATACACGATTTCCGCACCATGTAGCGCGAGTAAGTCCAGCGTATCTGGATAATAAAAATTAAACGCCTCATCAAATGCAACCGCAATTCGAACGTTTGCCGCGCCACTCCGCTCGACCTCAAAGACCCTCGAGCCGGGCATTTCCAGAGCCGGTGCGGATCTCGCAAGCTCACAAACCGCGTTAAGGTCAAGATGCTGCTCGATGGTGTTCTTTATATTATCCAAAACTACCGTATACTCATTCCACCGGTTTTTGCATTCCACCGCAGTGATCAAACCGAGATGCCGCATCAGAATTCCCAAATCGGCACGGCGTGGAATTTTACCAAGAACCTGGAGTGCACTGTACTTCTCGACCGCTTTCTGCGCTTTCTCACCATGTCGTTCGCTGCCAATATTGTTCAAAATAATACCCGCAATCTGTACCTCGGGATCGAACTGTACATAACCATTAACCAACGCCGCGACACTCCGTGTGATGCTGCTCGCATCAATTACGAGTATAACCGGGCAGTCTAAGATCTTTGCGATCTGGGCAGTGCTTCCCACCTCATCATCATAATTCAAACCTTCGTAGAGCCCCCGAACGCCTTCTATCACGGCTATGTCCGCGCCCCTGCAGCTTCGTATAACAATCTCCTTCACCAGGTCCGGGGACATCAGAAACCCATCCAGGTTCCTCGAAGATCTACCCGAGACCAGGGTATGAAAGCCGGGATCGATGTAGTCCAGTCCTACCTTGAAGCCCTGTACCTCGAGCCCCCTCGCGCGCAAAGCGCTCAGCAGACCAATACATATCGTGGTCTTACCCGCAGAGCTTCGGTCACCTGCAATTAACACGCGTGGAATCTTCATTTTCCTTCAATCGCCTCACTTCTTCCCCCGTTCCCCTTGCCCTAGTGCATATACATGCTCTCCTTCTTATATCTTTTTGGTAACCAGGAGAGAGGTTAATATATGCAACAGGAGAATGTAGAGTGAAGAGCAGTCTCCGGGGTCATGAGCAGGGTAAAAAGAATCTGACGAATGGTGAAAAGATTGAGGCAAATCGCATTTTATGGCAAAGGCGGCGTGGGAAAATCCACACTAAGCTCGAACATTGCCGCTGCACTGGCCGAGCATGGGTTCACCGTGATGATGATCGGCTGTGATCCAAAGCACGATTGCACGAGAAACTTGCGGGAAGGGGTTGAAATACCGAGCATTCTCGACGCCTCACGAGATAAGGGCATAGAGCAGTTGGGTCTTGAAGGGCTGGTGGAAGGGAATAAAATCAGACTCGATGAGATCGTTTACGAAGGTTATGGAGGTGTTTATTGCGCCGAGTGTGGGGGTCCGAGACCGGGTGTAGGATGCGCGGGTAGAGGTGTGATCGTTGCAATTGACTTGCTCAGGAGGCTGAACGTTTTTGAAGCACTTAAGCCGGACGTGGTGATCTACGATGTACCGGGCGATGTGGTATGTGGCGGTTTTGCAATGCCCCTGAGGAAAGGTCTGGCAGACGAGGTTTATATCGTCACATCTGCGGATTACCTTGCACTGTACGCGGCAAACAACATTTGTCAGGGCATTCGTGAGTTTGCGACCACAGGCGGGCCTCCCTTAGGCGGTATCATTTATAACGTGAGAGGTCTGCTTGATGACGCTCCTGTTGTTCATGCCTTTGCGGAAGGGGTGGGTTCACATGTCATCGGGTGTATACCCAATGCATATCAGATTGCAGAGGCTGAGATTGAAGGAAAGACCGTCGTTGAATATCAGCCGACGAGTGGTATCGCGGACCTCTTCAGGGAACTGGCACTGAAAATTTACACCAATACGCATACCTCAATTCCCGAGCCCTTATCACGGAAGAGGATGCTTGAGATAGGTCAAGAAATCAGAAAACGGACCAAAGAGCGGTATGAGTAGGGACTCATGCAATGAGAATGAGTCCGAACCGGCATGGTAAAATCTGATTTTTTATCATCTCCTTATAAAATATGAACTGTTGCTTATTTGATATTACCCCTACAAAAATCGAAAGATATTTAAAACATTCCAATTTTAGGGTGTTAGGATCATAACACCTATCGAGAGAGGATGATGAACGTGGCACAAAAAGGAAAGAGAGACGTGGGCGGAAACGGAGATGACATTGCAGTCATCTTAATAGGGCATGGGAGCACCTTACCCTATAATCGGGAAGTGCTCGAAGAGTTGCGAAAGAGACTGGAAAAGCGGGAGATATTTAAAGCGGTCAGGGTAGCCTTCATGCAGTTGAACTCGCCGAGCATTGAAGAGGTACTGAGAACCCTTGCTCAAGACGGAATGAAGACCATAGTGGCGCAGCCTGTTTTTTTAGCTGACGGAGCGCATACCAAAGAGGACATTCCAGAGAAGTTGAAACTAGCCTTTGAGGGAGATTGGGAGGACTTAGGAAACGAGATTAAGCTCATTTACGCAAAGCCCATAGGCGTGGATGAGCGGATTGTGGATATCCTACTGGATCGAGTAAAGGAAGCTATAGAAGGGGGATGAATTAAAATAAAGGATAAAGAACTCTTATCCATTAGGTTGAAACCTTCTTTCACGGCCTCCACTTTCCCATCTCTAACCCTTTCTCTTCCCTGTCCTGCATACGAGCAGATAAACGGTCAATACTGCTATTATCACAAGTACAACCTCAAACCCTGGCACGGGAAGCTGCAACAAAGTTGATGCTGATGAGTTCTCCGGTTGTATCGTCGGCGGTTGCATCGTTGGTGACTGTATTGTCGGTGTTGATTCTGGTACCTCGTGTGGTATTGTTGACACTGAGGAATTCGTTGGTGCCGGTGTTGGTGATGCTAATGTTCGAACCGGAGTGATGATATTTACCGTTGTTATAGCCATGTGCCCCTCACCGTCATCAGCTTCTATCGTATATTCACCGGTCAAAGCCTCGGACGTACTGAACATGGCTTTGAATTTGCCATTTTCAACCGTTGCGAACTTCGTTCCAAGATCCACCGGTCCTTTCACTTTGACAATGATGGAGTGTCCCTCTCTGTTTGAGGTTCCTGTTACCAGAAGATCACTGCCAATATCTATATCCGCAAGAGAATAGAGCTTTACTTCCGCCGTTCCGACTTTTATTGTAATCTTCTTCATGTAGTCATCACTGCCCGCAGTCCCGATGGTCGCATCCCAGAGTGTGGCGTTTATCTGCTCCTGGGTCTTTCCTGCGAGCCTGGAGAGGTCACCGCCGAAATACTTCGTTTTTAGGCCGTTTAGCAAATCATCATCTCCAATCCCATCGTATATTCCGTTCCTTCCCGGGCTCAGCACGAACACGAGATATGTTCCGGTATCAGCATCTTCTTGAACATCAATCTCAACGGACCATGTAAAGTCGCTGCTTACCGATTCCGCTTCATAAATAATTCCGTGTGGAAGACCGTAAACATCGGAATTCGCGGTGTTCATCCCCCTTCCACCACCTCCTTTCGGACCTGCAATGAATACGTCCACCGTTTTACCCGGTGCGATGCCGCTGAGCGTGAAGGAGTCACCGGGTGGAACTAAGGTAGTTGAAGATTCAGCAGTTAAGGTGCCCGTTGTCATCAATACCATGAAAGAGCCGTCATCCTCCTCGTCACGGACATCTTGCTCTAAAGAAAAGTTGCCATCTATGAAAGCCTTTATCTTTATTGCTCCTTCAACACTAGTGCCAGCCGTAGCAGGTGTGGGCAGTTTCACCTCAAACTTACCTTTCGTATCTATCGCTACATCAACCTTCACAATACGGTTCTCAATGGCGATATCCACAGTTTTTCCGGTGTTTGCGGTTCCATTAACCACGAGGTCAGCCCCTATCATGCAGGTATTGGGCATGGTGAACGTAACCTTCTTCTTTGAGACTGAGATATCAACAGAATCTTCTACAGCGCTGTCCAGATCCCTTACTTTCACCGTGTAAGTGCCTATTCTTTCAACAAAATAGACCACGTATTCCCTTTTTCCGTCGGCGTCTATCCTGTCTGGGAAGTTGCCGATTTGTGTGGATGCCGGGTTATCGCTTATTCCACCTTCGAAATAGGCATACTCTCCACCTTTTGTTACATTAATGGATATATTGCGGTCGGACACGCCTGTTACTGTTAGCTTCACCTTCTCCGAAACTACAAGCTCAGTCTTTGCAGCCTTTAGCTTGAGTTCCGGGCTCACAATCTCCAATTTCACCTCGTCACTCTCCTTGCGCAGCCCACGTGCATATTCATCCTCAGTGGAGATCTGGAATTTATACGTTCCAAGCTCCCATCCCGCAGTGTTTATCTCTAAGTCAGTGACATGAGAGACATTAACTTTGTCGAAGACAGTGCCGTCTGCGGGATTTGTTCTCATTATATTTCCGCCGGGGTCAGTCACCTTCAGGGTTACACCGTCGTTCGGGTCTAAGGAGCTGGTGAATTTCACGGTTATGCGAGTGCCTTGGGGGATACTGGTCACGGTTGTAGTTCCCTTTTTCAGCTTTAATTCCATAGCTGTTTCACCGATACTAATCGTCGTCTCATTGCATCCAGTTCCGGGTTCACCAGTAGCGTTATAATCGCCGGTCTTCATACCTGATGTATCAATCCTTCCACTGGCGTCTGAATACCTTATTTCACCGGTAATCCCTGTGCTGATCCCGGTTAACGTCACTTTTCCAGAAGCGTTACCCGTGGCATTGTAGAACTGTATCACCTGCCCGACAATCACTGAAGATTTATTTCCATCGAGCCTGATGGTGATATTATCGTAATTAACGGTGAAGTCCTGCCCATAGCTGGTTATAGTCTGCGTTGCTGGCTTTACCGAGGCTGCTACAGGTGCTATCAGCGTAGCAAATGCAAAAGCTATCACCACTGCGGTCACTACCATTCTCTGCGTTACTACTTCCTTTTTTAATACCCCTTTTTTAACATCTTTCATCTTTTATCACTCCTTTTTATCATCTGTTTTAAAATTTTTAATGCTATTTGTAATATAAAAATTTTTCTGTTTTTATCAAATCATACTATTTTATATATTGGTATGAAAAATAGGTGAGGTGGTATGGGTGATGGATAAATGAAGAGGAGGAGATGAGAGCATGAGTAATGAAGATAGAAAATGGAAGGGATTGACGTTCTGGCTCATGGTTGTGCTGTTAGTGACAACTATTTTACTTCTAGGGACGGTTACGGCGGTGCAGGCAGCGGAAGTGACAGAGGTGAAGAGGTATGCCCCCGCGGGTCCCGCGCCGGGTGCCGAGTTTGAGGTGACGCTAAGGATTACCGGCGAACTTCCTCTGGTCGCTGGTATTGTTGAGACAATCCCGGAGGGGTTCGAATTTCGGAGCACCACGCATCCCTCGAATAATTACAGTGTTTCAGGGCAGAAAGTTGCTTTTGCCGTGATAGACAAGAAGGAGATAAAATATACCGTGATGGCGCCTCCTTCGGGCGAGGGCACGTTCAGCGGGACGTGGGTTGATATGCTCAGCGAGAATGAAGGGAGTATCGCGGATACCATCGTTATGGTTGGTGGCGGCGGCGCAGGCGCGATAGAAGCGCCAGCAGTAACGCCTACGCCAACACCTTTTGTGCCTGCGGTGACGAAAGCGAGCAGGAGTATCCCGATGATGGAAGCGGGAAAAGAAGTGGCGATGGTCTTCAAGGATATGGACGTTTCGATGATCGGACTAAAGGCGGATAAGGATGTGAGCAACGTTGAGTTCAAGGTTGAAAGAGTCGAGAGGACTCCGGATATACCCGCACCTGCGGGCATCCCGTACGTATATCTCGATATAAAAGTGGAGAATGCCGGTGGTGCGAAGGTAGAGGGGAAGATTGAGTTCAAGGTAGGGAAATCGTGGATTGCTGCCAACAACATTGACGAGGCAACGGTCAAGCTGAACAGGTATGACAGAGGAGAGTGGAAGGCGCTTCCTACTTCTCGAACCGGTGAGGACAACGCGACCGTTTATTTCAGCGCAGAGACGCTCGGGTTTTCGATGTTCGCAGTTACGGGCGAGAGGAAGGTGGTAGTGGAGACGGCGGTAACACCTACGCCAGCGGTGACACCTACACCGGCAGCAACGCCGGAGATAACACCAAGTCCAACAGCGCCGTCAAAGGTACCGGGCTTCGGGGCGATTCTCGCTGTGATATCTCTGCTGATAGTTTATGCGATGGTGTTCAGGAAGAAAGGGAGAGGAGGAGGTAAAGAAGAATAAGATGGGTGAAGAAAGGAAAGGTGTGAGGTGTCAGTTGCCTGAAAACTGATCCCTAAAACCTCATACTTAAAAGATGGAGGTGGTGAGGAATGAAAAAGATAATGTCTTATGTATTGGTAATGGTGGTTCTTGCATTATGCATGCCACTGATAGTGATGCCGGTGAATGCAACATCTTATCCTTTTAATATTACAGACTCAGCAGGGAGAGAAGTAACGATTCAGATGCCAATAACAAGAATAATAGTCTTGAACACTGATACCGCGGAAGCTGTTAAAGTGCTTGGGGCTATTGATAAAGTTGTCGGTATAGCAGAGGGAATAAAGACAAAGAAGAGTTATTACTTCCCAGATCCAGATTTGGTTAATGCAACATCAGTTGGTAAATGGGATAACCCTGATTTTGAAAAAATAATAAAAGTTGCAACAAATGCTACAACGGGCGTCATCGATCCTGACATAATCGTAATACAATATGCATATACTGGCGCGACGGTGAAATATGGTGTTGATTACCTTGCAAATGGTCTAAAAGATTATCCGAATATCACCGTGGTTGGACTCGACTTCTACAAACAAGATACAATGTGTGAGGAGATAGAAAAATTAGGGAAGATTCTTGATAGAGAAAACAAAGCAAAGGACTTTATTGATTGGCGCAAGGGTAAGGAGCAAGCGGTAGCAGATGGTATTGCTGAGATAAAGTTAAAAATGAAAGGGGAGCTTCCCAATGCAATTCTCTCATATCTCAGGGCGACATATCTCGGGGAGGCAGTGGAGCATTTAGAACTGAATGAATTAAGGAGATATGCATGGTCCTATGCTTACGGACCGAAAGTGTTTATAGAAACTAGATATAAAGGACCCGGAGAGATTTCAACCAGAGGACCCGGGTCTGGAGACCACGCTACATGCACTATGGCTGGTGGCTATAACATCGCAAGTGATTTGGACATGGCGTATCCAAAAGTAACGTGGGAATGGGTCTTAGCAGAGAATCCAGACGTGATAATCAGGGGTGTATATACCACAGGATGGGGCTGGAGTAGCACCGAAGAAGAGCCTAAAAGCATAGTAGATGGAATTAAGAGCCGAGAGGCAGCAGAAAGCATATTTGCAGTGAAAGACAACCGTGTTTACGCATTCTGTAATGAACCTCTTTATGGATTGGATAACGTAGCAGGGCTCACATATTGGGCTAAGATATTTTATCCAGAGCTAAACTTGAACCCAAAAGCAGTTTACACGGAGTATTTAACAACATTCATGAGCATATCATATCCGGAAGATAGGGTATTTGTGTATCCGGGGGTGTGAGGAATGAAGAAAGTGTTAACTTGTATGTGGGTAGTGATGCTTCTCGCATCTGCGCTACCGATGGCAGTTACGCCTGTGAGTGCAAGTTCAGCAGAGTATAAGAAGCTATTCGATGGAGACAATAAAATAACAAGGGATGAACTTGCGCCTAAAATCTGTTCATATATGCTTGGTAGTGGAGATCTCACTTTAGATGAGCTGAGAGATGCTGCGTACGTTTACGCATACTGGAATGGAGAGCAGTTTACGTTCGTTGATTCCGCTAATAGAACGGTGACGATATACAGGCCTGCAAAAAGAATAATTCCTCAGATCACGTG
>RXIE01000124.1 GCA_004212135.1 Candidatus Methanophagales archaeon ANME-1-THS
CTGAGAAACTTTTCCTCATTCTCCTCAAGTTCTATACCTACCATGAATATATCATGGTATTCGGAAGTTCTTAAATTGTTCCAAAATTAAGTTGTTGAAACACTAGTATGGTTATTGTTACGTTTATCCGTACCGGAGCGGTAAACGTGCACCTCTTCCTGGGTATGGTGAGTATACCGGGTGTTATTCTGTTAGAATGGTTCGGGTTTTTAAATCGGGGCAATCGTGAGAAGAAGCAAAGCGAGAGTAACGTGTAATCTCTTATGCGGTAAAGCATAAAGAAGATAGGAGAGCAATGAGAATCGGCTACCCCTGCATCAACCGGACTATTGGCTGCAAAGGCGATCGCACCTTTCGGTTACAGTCGTATGCAGTGGAACGATTGATCGAGACAGTCGAAAATAACCTCAGTTGCCTTATGAAGATGTTGGCATTTAATCTCAGTCACACGGTGCTCTTCTTCAGAATAACCTCAGAGCTCGTGCCGTTCGCCTCGCATCCTGTCAACCAGTCGAACTGGCAGGCGCATTTTGGGGAGCAGTTTAAAGCTATCGGGGCGTTTATCGAGACACACGGACTGCGGATCTCCATGCACCCCGACCAGTTCACGCTCATTAATTCGATTGATACCGAGATTTTTGAACGAAGTGTGAAGGAGCTGAGGTATCATGCACAGGTTTTAGATTTGATGGAACTCGATACGTCAGCAAAGATACAGATACACGTCGGTGGGATCTATCGAGACAAAGGCAAGAGCATGGACCGATTTATACAACGGTTCAGTGAGCTGGATGAACGAATACAAAGACGGCTGGTTATAGAAAATGATGACCGGCAGTACAGCCTGAAAGACTGCCTTCAGCTCCATGCAGCAACAGGAATACCCGTGCTATTTGATGTGTACCATCACGAACTCAATAATTCCGGCGAACCGGTACGAGCAGCGTTTGACCTGTTCCACACGACCTGGAAGAAAAAAGATGGCGTACCAATGGTTGATTATAGTTCCCAACAACCCGGTGAACGAAAGGGGAAACATGCCGAATCGATTGATTTGGAGCACTTCAAACGGTTTTTAAACGAAACGAACGGCTATGACTTTGATCTCATGCTGGAGATAAAGGACAAGGAGCGGAGTGCATTAAAGGCGGTGGACCTGTTGAAGGCGATGGGTCGAGTATCATAACCTTGCCATCTTGGTGCCTTATTTTTCCCAAACCCGTTGCGGTCGCACGAAACCAGCACGATGGGATGGATATCAGATTAATATCAATGGAATAGATACTGGAGATAGGGGTATCAACAATGTCGGATGCGCGCTGCAGGCGTTCACGCGGCATTACCAGCAGAGTATTAGCGGGTTTGATCTTTCTCATGCTCACGCTCGCTGTCCTTCCTCCTCCTATCCTTGCTCATCCCCCGGCGGAGATGAAACTGGCATATAACGCTGCCGGGCAGACCTTATCGGCGACGATCACCCACTCAGTATCGACTCGTGAAAGTGAAAGCCACCATGTGAAGAAGATAGAGCTCAAGAGAAATGGGGATCTGTACCTCACGGAAGAGTATACCAGCCAGCCTGCAACCACGACCTTTACGTATACCTATGCGGTTACCGCGGGTGATGGTGATGTTCTTGAGGTTACTGCGTATTGTAGCCTTTATGGAAGTAAGACAGAACGAATAACAATTGCTGTGCCTTCACCTTCCCCCGTTTATACCTCCCCAAGTCCCACGATAATCGTCTCTACTCCCTCGCCTTCCCCTGTGTCTACCGCATCACCAACCGTTCCACAGCCATCTGCAGCACCGGCTCCAACACCGGGGTTTGACGTCTTGTTCGCTCTAAGCGGTCTTTTAGCTGCGGTATACCTGCTGAAGCGAAGGCAGTGAAGTGGTCGTACGAGCCGAACAATCGCTCTTCACTTTTATCAAAGCGGCACACCGCGGTCTTGCGAGGGGTGAATGTATACTCACGCGTCTTAGTCTTATATACGGGTCTTACATAGGAGATGAGTGTAGATAGCTTGACGTGATCTAACAAAGAGGTGATAAAAGATGGCGGAGACCAAAACCGAGAAGGGAAGTAGATACACGTGCGGTGTGTGCGGACTGGTGGTAACCGTTGATGAGGCCTGCGGCTGCGACGAGCTCTGCGATTTAATCTGTTGTGGTGAGCCGATGGAGATGGAACCCCCAAAACGCCCCTCGCATTTTGCACGTGTTGAAGAAGTTGAAAAGAAGAAGGGGAAGAAGAAAGACGCACCGGTCTGGTAAGATATACTCGGCGTATCCGTAAATGCTCATGGAGGAGAGGTAAAGCGAACGAGTGCGATAGGTAACAATCGCAGAGGGTGGCAAATTATCTATCCTCCACTCTTCTTTTTGATCATCAATCCAGTACCAGTCAAGGAATTAGCCTTTTCTGTCCTTCTTTGTAACGCGTCACGGTGGTAACTGTGCACCATGAAGATTGAAGAGCGTGCGGAAGAAGCAGAAAGCACCTTCGTCTCGGAATTCGGGCATTCGATGCGCGAAAAGGAGCTCACAGGAGCTGCGATCCACGCATTCCGGGAGCTCATCTATGCGTATTACCAGAACCATGGTCGCAGGCTTCCCTGGCGAGAGACGAATGATCCGTATCACATCCTGGTCTCGGAGCTGATGCTCCAGCAGACCCAGGTCGAGCGCGTTCTTGAGAAATACGTGGAGTTCCTCGAAGCATTTCCCGATTTCCAGGCGCTCGCGCAGGCTCCACTGCATGCCGTACTGGCAGTATGGCAGGGCTTGGGCTATAATCGACGAGCAATCGCACTGAAGAAGATCGCGGAGATCGTGGTATCGACCTATAAGGGCGTGCTCCCTTCTCGTCCTGAGGTGTTACTGACCTTACCCGGGATCGGCAGGTATACAGCGTCCGCAATTGCAGCCTTTGCGTTCAATGTACCTACTGTATTTATCGAGACGAATATCCGAACGGTGTTCCTCCATTTCTTTTATCACAATCAGAGCGATATCAAAGATAGCGAGCTCCTGCTCCTGGTCGAACAGACCCTTGACACCGCGAATCCACGGATATGGTACTATGCCCTTATGGATTTCGGGGCACTGCTCAAGAAACGGTACCACAATCCCAACCGGCGGAGCGCGCATTATCATCGCCAAACGCCCTTCAAAGGCTCGAACCGAGAACTGCGGGGACTGATTCTTAAAGCGCTTACCCACCAAATGTGTATGTCGGAACGCGAACTTGTGGAATCACTTCCATCAGACTCCAGGAGAATAAAGAACGCGCTCACTCAATTGCATGACGAGGGGTTCATCACGAAGCGTGGAACTACCTATCGAATAGCTTAACCGGTCTTAAAGACAGATTGGGGTATCTATCAGTGATTTGTACACCGTGCGGTGACGAAAACGGAACCAATTTATAGGAGTTCGTCTTTACGGTACATCGGGGATCACTATGGGGCTTGTAAAGATTCCAGCCATGGAGAAGGAGGAATATGATCGGTTAATCGCCGAGGGCTATATCAGCCGAATAGCCTTTTCGGGCAGAAAATATCCGTACATCGCGCCATTTTTGTACGTCTTCGATGGCCAGTCCATGTATTTTCTCTCAACGAAGTATGGCACTAAGATCCAATACTTTCGCCAGAATCCCTATGTCTCGGTAGAAGTAGAGAAGTACACCCCGGACCTCTCGACGTACACCTTTGTGACCCTTTCAGGGCGGCTCGTGGAAGTAGAAGACCCCGCGGAGAGAAAAGCGATCCGGGAAAAATTTATTCACCTGATTGAGCATAACCAGCTCTCGAAGAACGTTATGGCCGCGCTCGGGCATTCACCGGAAGAACCGCTTGAATCGCTCGTCAAAGGAGAACGGAGCTTTGTGTGGAAGCTGGTGGATGTGACCAATATCGTAGCACTTAAAAACGGCTGATCTACGTGGGAAGTAGTGCTGAAGGTTGTGGGACAACGAGTGGTGAATTCGCGACCTGTCGTTCACAAATTTATTACCAAATGCAAATCGCAGGTAAAAATCGAAATTTTCCTCTCTACAACGATCAAAAAGGTAGCAGGAGGTTAATGACAGATGGCAATAATTGACCTGGGAAAGGTTATTCCACACACGAATATAACGATTATGCAGGTATTAACCGCGGTCATCATCCTCGTCATCGGGTGGATGGCTGCAAGGATAATCATCGCGGTGTTTCGGAAGGAAGTGAGGAAGACAAAACTTCCTGAACTTGTTATGGAATTTATAGCGCGGGTCTTAGGTGCGCTGCTCTATGTTGTGGTAATACTCTTAGCTGTAAGTGCTCTGGGCATTTCGGTCAGTTCGGTGACCCTGGGGCTGTCAGCGGTCATAGGTTTGATTTTGGGCTTTGGTCTGCAGGATACAATGACAAATTTATTTGCTGGTATCTGGTTAGCTGCGTTCAGACCTATTGATAAGGACGAAGTGGTAACCACAAATGGAATGACCGGAAAAGTTAATGCCGTGGGCATCATGTCAACCGAGCTTCTCACCCCGGATAATCAATTTATAACAATTCCAAATAAGCTTGTCTGGGGAAGTGTGACTGTCAATTATTCAAGGATGCCGACGAGGAGGGTGGATCTTGCCGCTGGAATAAGTTATGCGAGTGATGTGGATCGGGCTATCCAGATCGCACTAGACCTGATGAAGAAGCATCTGTTAGTTTTAAAAGATCCCGCGCCAGCCGTGGTCGTCAGTGAGCTGGCGGATTCGTCGGTGAACCTTCAACTACGGGCATGGACGAAGACAGAGGACTATTGGACGGTTAATTTCGATCTCACCAAAGAGATCCTGGAGACCTTCAGACGAGAGGGGATCGAGATACCATTCCCGCAGATGGCCGTGCATCTAAAACGTGAGTAAAATCAGTTTGACAGGAGAGCAACTTCGATTCCTTTTATACGGTGAAACCCTATACTACAATGGAGGACGGAGGTGATAAAAAATGGGCATGTTAAACCGCATGAGCACTATTGTCAAATCAAAAGTAAATAAGCTCTTGGATAAATTTGAAGACCCGAGAGAGACGCTCGATTATTCCTATCAACTGCAGTTGGAAGCACTGCAAAAGGTCAAACGTGGAGTTGCTGAAGTAGCCACGTCCAAGAAGCGGTTGGAATTGCAGAAAGCGAAGTTAGAGCAGAATATAAACCGGCATAACGGACAGGCGAGGGAAGCATTAAAAGTAAATCGCGAGGATTTAGCGCGACTCGCACTGGAGCGGAAGAAGCAACTGGAGATCGAGTTAGAAGGGTTAAATCAGCAGATTGCAGAGCTCCAGAAGGAACAGGAAAGACTCACGGAGACGGAGAAGAGATTGGCTCTGAAGGTAGAGGCATTCAGAACCAAAAAGGAGACGATAAAGGCACAGTATTCCGCTGCGGAAGCACAGGTCAAAGTCAATGAGGCGGTGAGTGGGATATCAGAAGAGATGAGCGATATAGGGCTCGCGATCCAGCGCGCGGAAGAAAAAACAGAGAATATGAAGGCGCGAGCTGCTGCACTGGACGAATTACAGGAGCTCGGAACACTGGAAGATTTAGCGGGCAGTAAAGACCAGATAGAACGCGAACTGGAGAAGATGAAGGTGGGCAGCGAGGTAGACCTGGAACTGGCGAAACTGAAACAGGAGGTTGGGAAGGAATGATTGTACGGATCATGGGAGAGGGGCAATTCAAGGTAAGCAGTGCAATTCTGGACCGGCTCAATGAGCTTGATAATATGATCGTAGAAGCGGTGGGGAAGGATAACGAAAAGAGAATGCGAGAATTGCTGCGCGAGATGATCAGTCTTGTTAAACGATCGGCAACGCCTTTAGATCCCAAAGAGATCGTGGAATCGCAGGTAATAATCCCACCGGACGATCTGAGCTTGAACGAGGCCAGGAAGATCTTTACGGGAGAAGGGATTATTCCTGACTAAAGGGGGATATCCCACATAGGATACCAGTTCTCCCTCTCTTTTTCCATTGGCAATTCAGCTTCCAGCAGACCACTCAGTTTCAGTTCATACGCGAGATCCCGTTCCTTATCTTTTAAGGGAACAAACGGGTAAAATCGGCCCTTCTTATAGGTATACATCAGATACACAAACTTCCCGTCCTGCTCAAACTTAAAGACTGAACTTAACAACTGCTCGCCAAAACCGTTCTCGATGAGCGTATTTGAGATGAGGTGCAGTGTGGTTACCAGATCCTCAAAATCCGGGTCACTGAGTACAATCCAGAGATACCCAAAATCATCCTTTACCATCTTGTATTCGGTCGCTGTCTCTCTTCGTGCGAGCTGCAGGAGCTCGTCCAAATCGCGGTTCACCCGTTCAAACGTAGTCGAGGGAACTATTTTGAAGCATATGCCCGCCTTACCGGCATGTTTGATCTCCAAATTCGTCTCAAGGGTAACGTAAGCAGTTGAAATGCTGAACAGAGCATCGGTCTTTGATGGCGCAGGTTTGACCCTGCCCAAGAGAACATCAAATACCCTCATCGAAATCCTTCCAGCGTTCTTACCATCGCCTCAAGTCGCTCAACCCTCTTCTCAATAGGGGGATGGGTGGAGAACAAGCTCATTATGGATTCACCGGATAGTGCGGGGATGATGAAGAAGGCATTGATCCCTTCGACCTCTCGCAAATCCTTTGTTGGAACTCGTTTCATCTTGCCACTGATCTTTAATAATGCGGAGATCAGTGCAGGCGGGTTGCCCGTGATGATCGCCGAACCTCGATCGGCTGCGAACTCACGGTATCGTGACAATGCCCGTATCAATAAGAAACTGACGAGCCAGACGAGGAGTGAGACGAGGAAGATGAGAATCGTGGCACCTGCACCTTTGTTCCTATTTCCGCCTCTGAAGAAAGAGGAGTATAACGAGAATCGCATGACGAACCAGGCCACGGTGGAGAGGAAACTCGCAATGGTGATAACCAGCACATCGCGGTTCTTCACATGGGTGAGTTCATGCCCCACGACCGCTTCGACCTCCGAGATATCCAGCGTATTCAACAGTCCCGTGGTGACGGCCACGACCGCGTTCTTTTGGTTTCTTCCGGTCGCAAATGCATTGGGTACCGGTGTATTGATAACTGCGAGTCTCGGTTTGGGCAGGTCAGCGATATTACAGAGCCGGTCGACCATTGTATGAAGTTGTGGGTACTCCTGCGGTGATACAATCTTCGCCCCGGTGCTCCAGAGTACCAGTTTATCAGCGAAATAATACTGGAGGAACAAGAAGAAAGCGGCGAAGAGCAGTAAGAATATGAACTCGAGGAAGAAGGACAAAATGGTCAGAAAGACGAGATAGACGAGTATTAACAATCCAACGGTCAATATCATCCGTGCTGTGAGTCCGGTATCTTTGCCATACCACTTCTTCTTCATCGCACTCACCTTACCCGTGCATTTATACTAAGAGGCTCAGGACATAATAAAGATTTTAAGTAGCCCCCTCCTTCGCGATTTTTTTGGGCTCCTGTTGTCGTGCCTTTGTATGCGACGTAACGGGTAGCGGATAAAGCACGCGACACGCATTCCGGTACGTAACCGCAAGAACGGACTTTGGGAATCTGAGAAAAGGTTAATGGCTCAGTAACGTTATATGTTACTCATAAGTATATTCGATGTGACCAGGGCGATGCGTGAAAAAGAGATACCGGCGTATATCTTCAGGGCATATGACATCCGGGGTATTTTCAACGAGGATCTGTATCCCGAGACGATCCTGAGGATAGGCCGAGCTCTGGGGAGCTATGCGCACGAACGGGGCGAACGGAGCGTGGTAGTGGGTAATGATATCCGCAGTTCCTCGCCTTTACTTGCACATGCGCTCATCTCGGGGCTGCTTTCCTCAGGCATGAACGTAACGAATGCAGGAACAAGCTCGTTGGGTATCTGTGCGTTCTCCGGCTGGCTGCTCATGAAGGATATTTGCGCGTATGTAACCGCCTCGCATCTCCCACCGGAATGGAACGGTGTGAAGTTATACACGGGAGAAGGGATCGGCTTTTCGGCTGCGGAGAACGAAGCGATCAGGGATAAAGTGCTTGCAGAAGAAGGATCAGCAGGTTTGTGGACTGAGATTGGTACGTACCATGACGTGGATTTGCGAGCGGAGTATATCGAGTACATCGCGGACCGATTCGGGTTTGAGCGAGATTTTTTTGCGGATAAGCGGATCGTGCTGGATTGTGGCAATGGCAGCATGGGCCTGGCAGCATTGGAGATCATGAGCCGGATAAACCTGAAGACAGATGCGCTCTTTCCCAATCCCGACCCTTCCTTCCCTAACAGGCCTTCAGAGCCAACAGAAGCGAGTTTAGGCGCGTTAAAAGCAGAAGTGCAGCGTACAAAAGCGGATTTCGGGGCGGGCTTTGATGGCGATGGTGATCGAGTCGCACTGGTCGATGATAAAGGGCGGCTGCTCAGTGCGGAACAATGTGGCGTGATCATCGCGAAAGATCTCTTGGAGGAGCGGAAAGGGACGGTCCTCGCAAATGTGGAATGCTCGATGCTCGTCGAGCGGGAGCTGGAGAAGCTGGGCGCAAGAATAGAACGGATCCCTGTGGGTCATACGTTCCTGACGAAGGAAGCGCGCGAGCGAAATGCGATACTCGGCATCGAATCGAGCGGGCATTATGTGATCCCCTCGATCTTCCCGTTTGATGACGCGATGATCATACCCGTGAAAATAGCCGAGATCGTCGATA
>RXIE01000125.1 GCA_004212135.1 Candidatus Methanophagales archaeon ANME-1-THS
ACTGGGTGGCAAAACGGCATGAAGAGATTTCCCGGAGCATGTTCCCCGGGTATCCGATCGATTCGATAACAAACGGTGTACACCATGTCTTCTGGACATCCGAACCGTTTCGTCGGTTATATGACAAGCATATCCGTGGCTGGCGGAAAGATCCGTTTAATCTGCGGTACGTAATCTCGATACCAAAGGAGGAGATCCTCGAAGCGCACCGGGAAGCAAAGAGGAGGCTGATTGATCTGGTCAATGCAAAGGACGGGATCGGAATGGGTTATGACACCTTCACGGTGGGTTTTGCACGGAGGATGGCGAAGTATAAACGCCCTAATCTGCTCTTCAACAATATCGAGCGACTGGTCAGTATTGCGAAACATGCGGGACCGATTCAAATCATCCTTGCCGGCAAGGCACATCCCAAGGACTGGGAGGGTAAAGAACTGATCAAATTTATCTTCCGTGCTATAAAAGGATTGAAAGGGGATATAAAGAGCGTCTTCCTTGAAAATTACGACCTGGAACTGGCGAAGCTGATTACCTCGGGTGCAGACCTCTGGCTCAATACGCCGAAGATACCCTGCGAGGCCTCGGGAACGAGTGGCATGAAAGCGAGCCTCAACGGCGTGCCGAGCTTGAGCATTCTGGATGGCTGGTGGGTGGAAGGCTGTATCGAGGGTGTAACCGGCTGGGCAATTGAGGCGCGAAGCACAACGAGCTGTCCTGATCTATCAGATGATTCAAGCGAGGCAGCAAACCTCTATGCGAAGTTGGAACGGGTAATCCTGCCCATGTTTTATACCAATAGGAACGCATGGGCTGAGATCATGCGGTATGCGATTGCATTCAATGCGTCGTTCTTCAATTCGCATCGAATGGTGCAGCAGTATCTCTTGAATGCATATTTCACGTAGCAAACGGTTAGCGCTGCTCCATGACCGGGACCTCTCTGCCAATCATCCTCCCATAGATCGCGATCGCCTTTCTCATCTCCGCCTCCTTCAAGAACCCATGTGGCGTGGGGACCTCAAAAATTCTCTTGGGTATCCGAAGTTTGGCGAGGCTAAACCCTTCTCTAAACTTGAAGTCCATTTTAGCACGATGAATAACTCTCCCGAGATCTTCTAATCTCTCCGCTGTCCAATTTTCTATCCCCACTGCGTTGAGGGCTTTTACTATTCGATCCGCGGTATACACTTTCCGTGCAAAGAAGCAAACGACGAGGCTTGCGAGTATCTGCCTCCACTCTTCTTCTTGTACTAACGCGCTCACCACCTCTTCAAGGCTGAATTCTTTCCCCATTAACTTCTGGTCAAGGTCGTATCCCGCGGAATCAAGATGGCTATGCCGTGCACCCGTGAGATTGTTCAAGTAGCATGCAAGTCCCGTATGGTACTCGGGCATCTCATTCCCGCCAAATGCGAGTGCGTAATCCTGCCCACCGTAAACGCGTGAGGCATGTTCCACGCCCTTAGCCAGGTTTTGATAAAATTCAGTGGGCATCTCCACGATCTTCTGTATCGCCTCCGCATAGACCTGAACATCCCCCCATTTCAACGCCAGCCCATTCGTCTGCTCCGTGGTTAGCAGACCCTTCTCAAAGGCCTCCGTCGCCCAGGCTAAGAGCACTCCGGTGCTCATCACATCCATACCACTCTTATCAATGATATCAATCAGCCTCAGGCAATCCTCCGCACTCCTCAGACCAAGCATAAATCCGGTTGCCCAAATTGGTTCGTTGTCATACGGGATGGTGGTGGTCTTGAAATAATAGCCCGGCTCGTAGAGCTCCCGGAGCGATGCTAGATGAACGCAACCGATCGGGCAGTGTGAGCAGGAAACGCGCCGTGATAACAACTTCTCGGCAAAATTCTCGCCTGACAATTCCCTCGCAATCTCCTCTGGTGCACTCGCGGACTCTAAATTCTTGTACGCCATGCCACCGATTTTATTCAAATCATAAATCTTCCCCGAGGTGCCCAAATCATGATATTTCTCCATCGCATCAGTCTTGACCACCACATCGTGGAGCTCATCATAAACCTTCTTGTATTCCCTTCTCGTTGCCTCGGGTATTTCTATACTCTTATCTGCTGATATCACGATGGCTTTGAGTTTCTTCGAGCCCATTACCGCACCCAAACCAAGCCGCCCAAAATGGCGGTAGGTTTCACAGACCGCACAGGCGTATCGTACCAGTTTCTCTCCCGCGCGTCCAATCCGTATAATGGTCCGTATGCCCGCACCTTTCTCCACCTCTCGTAAAATCCGGCCTGCGGTGTGCGCTTCCACTCCCCAGATCGAGGAGGCATCTCTGAAGTGGACGGCATCGCCCTGTACTGCGAGGTAGACCGGGAGGTCACTTGAACCTTTGATAACTATCGCCCCATAACCTGCGAGCTTAATCGCCATCGCACTCCTTCCACCGCAGTGGCTTTCTCCAAGGTTACCAGTTAAGGGCGACTTGAACATCGCGACGGTCTTGGACGCGGAAGGATAGAGCGCGGTAAGAGGTCCAACGGCAAAAATTATCGGGTTCGAAGCATGTAATGGGTCTGTACCCGGTTTACATTCTTCCTCAAGGAGCTTTATCGCCACGCCCGAACCACCGAGATACTCGTCAAATAAATCCCTTCTCTCCACGATGTGGATATCTTTCTTCGTTAAATCGATAGACAGGACCCGCTTTGTATCTTCTGCCTTCACGTTCCTCTTGTCCTCCTAACCCCCGACGTTGAGGTCAACCAGACCAATGGCGTTATGCACACAATAATCTTCGCACTCACCACAGTATTTACACAGAATAGGCTTGTTACGCTCGTTATCCCAGAAGATAGCGCCCAAAATACAGGATTGTACACAGAAAACGCACCCTATGCATTTCTCCTCGTCCAATATCACACCACCGCCCGTCCGCTCCCGTAATGCACCGGTAGGACATACCCGTGCGCAGGGCGGATTCTCGCAGGCACGACAGACGATGATCACAAAGCCGCGTTCTATCCCACCGGCAGATCTTACTCGTATCGCGGACTTATCGAAGCCGCCTCGACCCACCCTCCTCGAGCAGGCGAACATGCACTCCATGCACCCGATGCACTTGTTCACATCGAGTGCCGCCAATTTTTTAACCATAGTTCTCTATTCGTTGACCCGCTAAAAGAAGGTCTTGCATCAAACGGGAATAAGAAGTAGAGTGGTATCAACTTTTACCTGAAGAGGTCAACCTCCCGCTTGAATAAGAGGTCCTGTATCTCACCCTCGCAGCTTTCCAGTGCCAACCCACGCACGAGTACGATTGGTATGCCTTCGCGGAATTCACCCATCACGAGATTAGCTGCAGCGCATATCTCATCAGCAACAGCTTCTTTAGTTATCCGCGCGATCTTGCCAAACCGGTCCTCTTCTCCCCGGCGGTCCAGCAAAGCGGGAATGCCCGAGACGCCGACGCAAATGCCAGTAACACCATCTCTGAACGCTCGACCGAACGAATCGGAAATTAAAACGGCGATTCGTTTGCCAGTTCGCTCTTCAAGCTCCTTTCTGAGTCGATAAGCGCTTTTTTGCGGGTCTTTTGGCAGTAAGATAGCTTTTCCCTCCTCAACATTCGATTGATCGACGCCGGCATTTGCACAGACAAAACCATGCTTGGTCTCTACGATAAGGTGCTTATTTCTCATTCGCACGATTTCTTTCGCCTCTTCGAATATGAGTTGAACGATTTGCGGCTCTTTATCCATCTCTCGTGCTACCCGTTGAGCCTCACCGCTCACTCGCACATCGGCGAGGTCAACGATTCTGCCTTCGCTCTTCGAGATTATCTTCGACGTGAAGACAATGGCGTCACCATCCTCTACTATCAGGTTCTTGGCCTCTAAAGCGTCAAGAAAGAGGCGCGTTAGATCATCACCTGCCCTGATCTCCGGGAGTCCATCGATACCAATTAGCTCCAAGCGATCCGAAGCTACCACCTTCCTCGCTTTCATCCCTTCACCTCGTACGTACCCGGGGGCGTTACATTTAACTTGAACTACCCTTTAAAAAATAGTAGGATATGAAAAGAGAGCTGATGGATATACTTGCCTGTCCGATCTGCAAGGGCGATTTGGAGTTGAGCATAACGGAGGAGGATGAGCGGGGAGAGATCGTGCACGGCAGTTTATATTGCAAGAAGTGTGACGAACGGTATCCCATAGAGGACGGTATTCCTAATCTGCTGCCGCCCGAGCTGAGGCGGAGTGGTAAGTAAGTGTGCATACTGCGGAGCACGAGAGCCTGTGGATGATGACCGAGAGGGGGATGGAGCGGATACAGCAACGAATATACCTGAGTCGGAAGAGTACAAATGCAATCGAATTTGAGCATGAGGTACTGAGAATTCCACTGAGAGCGGGAGAAGAGACGAGCTTTGAACTGCTCATCAGTAATTATGGTGATCCCACGCACGTGCATTTCTCGCTGAGCGAGGAGATAAAAGACCGCGTGATGATCCTCCAGGATAAGGTGTATGTCATCGATGAGGAGAAGATAGCAGCAATTGTGCGACTGCCAAAGAGCTATACCGCGGCGGTCGCGGAATTAGAAGCAGGAGAGATAATCGTGAGCGCGGGATACGGTGCGGCGAAGAGGAGTTTTCCGGTCGAGATCGTGGAGATCAAAGAGAAGGAGAAGAGGCGGGAAAGCACTGAAGAGCGGGATAGCGGTGAAATTGTGGCTGTAAAAGGGAAGGAAAAAACTGGGTTGAAGTTATCCGCGGAGGAACGAGTCTTAATCTCACGTTTGACGGTATCTGGCTGCGCTGCAATTCTCTTTTTCATCCTTCTCTTTTTGATCTTTCGCATCTTTAACTACCTATCCCATCACTTGTTTGTGAGTGCATTTATCGCCTCACTGCTCTTCATGTTTATCGTTATTTACAACTTTTAGCCGGGTGCGGAAAAGGAAAAGCGAACGAATCGCGAGATGGAGTGTGAGGATGAAATACATAATCGTGACCGGGGGCGTGATGAGCGGGCTGGGAAAGGGCATCACCATGGCCTCCATCGGGAGACTGCTGAAGAACCGAGGCTATACTATCGTACCCATAAAAATCGACCCGTATATCAACATCGATGCGGGCACGATGAACCCGTACCAGCATGGCGAGGTCTACGTCTTAGGTGATGGCACGGAGGTAGACCTTGATCTGGGGCATTACGAACGGTTTATGGATGTAGAGCTGGGCAGGGAGCATAATATAACCACGGGCGTTATTTATGCCGCGGTTATCGAGCGAGAACGGAAGGGTGAATATCTCGGGCAGACGGTGCAGATCATCCCGCACGTGACGAACGAAATCAAGGCACGCATACGGAGTGTTGCAGCTAAGCCCTTACAGGGCTTGCAGGGTGGTGGGGCGGAGCCCCACAGTGGCGGTGCTATCTGTCTGGTCGAGATCGGCGGCACGGTGGGTGATATCGAGAGCATGCCGTTCTTGGAAGCGGTCCGGCAGATGCAGCGAGAGGAGGAAGATACCGATTTCCTGTTTGTGCACGTTACCTTAGTGCCTTTTACCGCGCTGAACGAGCAGAAGACGAAGCCGACCCAGCATTCGGTGAAGGCACTTCGCGAATTAGGGCTCCAACCGGATATCATTGTCTGCAGGAGTAAAAAGCCGCTCAAAGAGGATGTGAAGGAGAAGATCGCGATGTTCTGTAACGTGCGGAAGGAAGCGGTGATCAGTGCACCGGATACCGAGGATATCTACGAGGTCCCGCTCCTGCTCGAGAAGGAAGGGATTGCCGAGTACATCATGAAAAAGCTGCAGTTGGCACCGCTCACCGAGCAGCAGGAATGGGCACAGATGGTCGAGCGGCGGAAAGAATCAGCACGGGGTAAAAAGGTATGCGTGGCAATCGTGGGCAAGTATGCGGAGTTAGAGGATTCGTATTTGAGCATCAAAGAAGCGATCAAGCATGCGGCTACCGAGCTCGGGTGCAGGGTCGAACTGAGATGGATCGAAGCGGAGGATTTGGAGGGTACGGACCGTTTAGATTCATTTTTTGAGGAGGTTCAGGGGATCCTCGTACCGGGCGGTTTTGGTCCGAGGGGTGTCGAAGGGAAGATCAAGGCGATCACCTACGCGCGTGAGCATGAAATTCCATTTCTGGGCTTGTGTTTCGGGTTCCAGTTAGCAGTGATCGAGGCGGCACGGCACATCGCACATCTCCCGGATGCCCATAGCACGGAACATTGTGCAACGCCGCATCCGGTAATAGACCTCCTGGAGGAGCAGCAGGGTGTGGACGAGATGGGCGGCACGATGCGGCTCGGCGATTATGAAGTATTTATCCGGAAGGACACGTTAGCCGAGCGGGTATATGGGAAACGGAAGATTGTAGAGCGGCATCGGCATCGGTATGAGGTCAATCCTGCGTATATCGAGCAGATAGAACGTGAAGGGGTGTTTTTCTCCGGGACTGATCGGAGTGGTACGAGGATGGAGATCCTGGAGATTGAGGGGCATCCGTTCTTCTTCGCCACACAGTTCCATCCCGAATTCAAGTCGAGGCCAAACAAGCCGTCGCCACCGTTTAAGGCGTTTCTGAAGGCATGTTTGCAGAAGCCGTAGTGCTCCACATATTTCGATGAAGCGGGGGGGAAACAAAATATTAAACGTAGCCGACAAAAAATTATCTTACATCAAGCAAAAATAAACGGGATTATCTCATCGGCTACGAGCAGCCCCTGCTATCTAGCTGATGCTTTTTTTTTTTTTTTTTTTTTTTTTTTTTTTTTTTTTTTTTTTTTTTTTTTTTTTTTTTTTTTTTTTTTTTTTTTTTTTTTTTTTTTTTTGTTTTTTTTTTTTTTTTTTTTTTTTTTTATCGCTTCGGAGTCTTCCGCTGCTCGGACAGGTCTTAGTGCTCAGGCAGGTCTTGGCATACTATAAACTATTTGGTTCTGCATCTTTTATTAGTAAGCCTATTCACTTAACTAAATGCTGTTAAAAGAGCTTACCGAGGTCTACGAGAGGGTCAGAGGGACATCAAGTAAACTGGAGAAGATATTGGTTGTTGCGGAATTACTGCAAAAGACGCCTTCGGAGACGTTGCCGCTCGTCTGCTACCTGCTCAGAGGCAGGGTATTTCCCGAGTATTCGGCACAGGAACTGCACCTCGGCTGGTCGAGCATCTGGGATGCCATTCGAGCAGTGACCACCGTAACCAACGAGGATTTAACCGCAGCATATAATCAATTCGGTGACCTTGGTTCTGCAGCGGAATTAATCTTTGGAGAACGACCAATGAGTTCCGTTGAGTTAGTCACAGAGCCACTTACGGTCGAAGAGTGCTACGCTGCGCTGGTAAAGATCGCAACGCTCAGTGGAAAGGATTCTGGGCGCCGTAAAAAAGCCATTCTGAAGGGGTTATTGAATCAGAGTTCGCCACCGGAAGCGAAGTTCATTGTGAAGACGATCACCGGTGAGATGCGCTATGGCTTCAAGGAGGGCTTATTGGAGGAAGCAATCGCTCACGCGTTTTCGGTAGACCTCGAGCTACTCAGAAAGGCGTATATGCTCAGGTCTGATATCGGTGAAGTCGCACGAATCGCGAAAGAGCAGCCCGAAACCTTAAGCACGCTCTCAATCGTACCGGGCAGACCGTTGAGGCCAATGCTCGCCGAGACGGCAGAGAATCTTGAGGAGGGGTTCAAACGATTTGATAAAGCGCTCTTTGAGTTCAAATATGACGGCGCTCGACTCAGTATTCATAAGAACAGCGGGAAGGTCCATATATTCACCCGAGAAGCCGCAGAGGTGAGTGCATCGCTTCCCGAAGTTGTAGCGGATATAAAGAAGGTTCCACATTCGTTTATCGCGGATTGCGAGATCATTCCCTTTGAGCATTCACCAAAAGCCTTTCAGGAGCTGATCAAACGGCTCAGACGAAGGCATCGCGTGGAGGAGTTTGCGCGAAAGATTCCAGTGAAACTCTACGTCTTCGACCTCCTGTATCTCGATGGCACCTCACTCATCGATACACCGTTGATAGAGCGGCGCAAGCTCTTGAGTACCGTCATTCAGCCGACTGAGCGGATCGAACGAGCGAAATGTATCATGACAAAGAGTAGTGCCAGAGCGCGGATTATGTTCCAGGAGGCATTGGACCTCGGCTTTGAGGGGCTGATGATAAAAAATCCCCACTCACACTACACCCCGGGTAAACGAGGTATTGAATGGTTGAAGCTGAAACCCGAGGCAGAGACGCTGGATCTCGTCGTTGTCGCCGTTGAATACGGCCACGGGAAGCGTGCGCATCTTCTTTCTGATTATACCTTTGCCATAAAGGACCAGGACGGGGCTCTCGCTCCAATAGCGAAGGCGTATTGCGGGCTCAAGGATCGTGAGATCGAGGAGATGACGCGCTACTTCAAGGGAATTGCACGCGAAGAACATGGACGGACTCTTGTGGTGGAGCCCACGGTCGTGGTCGAGGTGAAATTCGGTGAGATCCAGAGGAGTTCGCTCTATGAAG
>RXIE01000126.1 GCA_004212135.1 Candidatus Methanophagales archaeon ANME-1-THS
ATTCGGCTGATAGCTGCAATCCAGCCCGCTTTTCTTCCTAGTTTGTATCTGGTCAGGAAGATAATTAAGGCGGCTACGACTGGCATGACGACGATTTGAAGAAGGATATATGGCATCATTTAGATCACCACCCAGAGGATGAGGAGGAGGACAAAAATGTAGAAGAGGAGGATGTAGATCACATTAAAGGCGAGGACGCCGCTCTCAGTCCGAATGTAGCGTACCAGGTCCGTCACCCGTCCGGGGATAGAGGGGATGAGCTTATGAAACACCGCATCCAGTCGTGCCTCGAACGGCTTAACGACACGGAGAGCCAGGAAGTTGAGGGTGGCGGGGATTATGGTGTGAAAAAAGATATCCAGTGGATTCTCGATGTAATTAACCACAATGGGAAGAAGTTTGGTCGTTCCATCGACAAAGACGCGGTAATAGGTGCTATCTATGTACCATCTATTCCAGAAGAACTGGTGGAGGATCTTCAGAGATCCATGCTTCTCAAAGAGCGTCTGTAACGTGCCATCGGGATTAAATCGTCCGGAGATATAGATGAGGTACGAAGGAACAGCGCCGAGAGCTATAAACAGGAGCGAGAGAACTGGCACAACCAACGAATGCCCATCGTGATGTTCAAATGGCAGGTGGAGTTTTTCAACCAGGGAATATTCGAATCCCTCTTCCAGTAACGGCTCGACGACGGGAAAAACAAACCCGAGGAGGACGATCAGAACTGCTAAGATGCCACATGAAACGAGCATGGTAATGTGCGGTTCACCGAGATGCGCACCTTTATGCTCTCGCTCCTCTATATTCTCGCTCTCCTTGCCATAAAAACTCAACCCCACGAAGCGAAGTGTATAAAAAGCGGTTATGCCGCAGGTGATCAACGCGAGGACGAATAATGCGTACTGATGGGATGCCCAGACAGAAGCGAGGATCGCGTCTTTGCTCCAGAAGCCTGGCAGGGGCGGAATACCCATGAGCGAGAGCGACGCAATGAACATGAAGAGCCAGGTATAGGGCATATACTTCTTCAGCGAGCCCATATCGGTCATATAAATAGAGCCAGCCGTGTGAATCACTGAGCCCGCGCAGAGAAAGAGTGCAGCCTTAAACATCGCATGACTGACGAGGTGTGATAATCCTGAGGTGAAGCCACCCATCAAACCAGAGGCGGTTAATCCTGCCACGCCTAAACCGAGCATCATGTAGCCGATCTGACTGACGGTAGAGAATGCCAGCGCCTTCTTGAGCTCCACAGCGGTCATACCCTGGGTAGCAGCGACGAAGGCGGTAATTGCACCCACCCAGGCGGTTAAGACGAAGAATGAAAGTGCTTCGCCGGACCCCGCCACCCAGTACCCATAAAAGAAGATGGGTATAAGCCGGGCAACAAGGTAAACGCCACTTTTAACCATGGTTGCTGCATGAATCAGGGCTGAGACAGGACCAGGGCCCGCCATCGCTTCCGGGAGCCACTCGTGGAGGGGGAACTGCGCCGACTTACCCACGGGCCCGGCAAGGAGGAGCACAGCGGTGAGCGAGATTAATCCCGGCGATTTCGCCATTTCCGGTATCCACGTTGAGGAGGTCTCATACAGCTCCAGGATGTTCAAGGTGCGAGCATGGGCATAGATGATGAGAATCCCACCCAGGAGGAGCAGATCACCGGCCGATGTCACCACCATAGCTTTTAAGCCCGCATGTGATGGGGTAATGTATCTGGTGGGGGGAGGGCCGCCGATCCAGTACTTCTTTTCATCGAGGTAGTAGAACCCAATGAGCCCCCAGCTACAGAGCCCGACGATCTTCCAGCCGAAGAAGAGGAATAACAGGTTATTCGAGAGAACCAGGAGGAGCATACCACCGATGAAGAAGTTCATGAAGACCCACCACCGGGTTAAGGACGGATTCCCCTTCATGTAGCCGAAGGAGTAGACCATAATAAAGAAGCTTATGACCGCAACCACGTTTGCCATCACGATGCTCACGGGATCTACCAGAACACCCACTTTCAACTCGATGGGGACGGTGATCCAGGTGACGGCGCTATCGATTGGGAGCTCCTCAAGGTGGAATAAATACGGTATGAGCATCACGGCCGAGAGCGCAGCGAGGAACGAGAGAAAAACAGCACCATAATCCCGCAGCTTGGGGTGGATCCTGGCCAGAAGGGGAGCTAAAGGTACCCCGAGCAAGGGAAAAATCCAGCATAACCAGGCAAATATGGCGTTCATGGCACCACCCCCAATCCAAACTGTGCATTAATAACGTCCATGAGGGGGGAGAGTATTCCTGTGAACCAGATAATCCCCATGATGAAACTGAGCAGTGCGAGGAGTAACACCGGGATGAGCATACCCAGCGGTATCTCTGCTCGTTCTACTGCTCGTTCACCCTCTTCTCCCACCCGAATATACATGTATTCAATGACGCGCCAGAAATAAAAGACCATGAGGAGAGTACTGAAGAAGATCACGGCTATGAAGGGGAATCGATTTGCTTCAAGGCAGGCGAGTGCGAGATAGAACTTCGTGACGAATCCCACGCTCGGCGGCATTCCGATCATCGCGAGCGAAGCTAAGATAAAGGCGAGGCTGGTAAATGGCATTTTCCGGCCCAGACCACGGAAATCAGTTATATCCCAGAGATCAAATTTGTAAATGAACGCACCGGCAACTAAGAACATACACGCTTTCATCAAGCCATGGTTCAGGATATGCATCAAGGCCGGAGTGAGCCCGAGCGAGGTGTACGGGGAGAGCCCCACACCGAGCATGATATAGCCCATATTCGCTATACTGGAATACGCAAGCATCCGTTTCAGTTTATACTGCGCGATCGCAAGGAACGAGCCATAAATCATGGCGATCGCAGCGAGCCAGCATAACATATCAAATATTGGCAAAACCTTGAGGAAATCCACTGTGAATACGGAGAAGGAGATCCGGATGAACGCATAGGTATAGACCTCGATGATAATCCCGGAAAGCATTGCACTGATCTCTGATGGTGCAAATCCATGTGCATCAGGTAACCAGGTGTGAAGCGGGAAGAGCGCCATTTTTATGCCGAACCCCACGAGGATGAAGACATAAGCCGTCAGAACGACTCTACTATGGTATAACGGTGGCAATAAAATCCTCATGTCACCCATATTCAGCGAGCCGGTTACTGAATAGAGGAACGCGACACCGAGCAGGTAGAAGCAAATGCCAATGGAACCCATGACGAGGTAATTATATGATGCTTTTAATGCCCTTCCACCTGCACTCGCGATCAATGCATACGCAGTCAGAGCAGCTACCTCTGAGAGCACATACATATTGAAGACATCGCCCGTCACCACGACACCGCACAGCCCAGCCACGAGTAGTTGGTAGATCGTATAGAAGGTTACCAGTTTCCTTTCCGGTATCTTGTGCGCTATATTCCGCTGTGAATATAACACCGACATGAGACTCAAGAAGAGAACGATAATCAGAATGTAGGCATTCAAGCCATCGACCACATATTCGATGCCCCAGGGCGGTCGCCATCCCCCTAACCAGTAATGGATCGTTCCCACAGTGAGGACATGGTGCAGGATGAAAAAGGAGAGAATGAGATGGGAGAGGATGGTTGCGAAGGAGATGAAGAAGCATGATTTCCTGTTCACCAGGCCAGCAATAAGAATAGTGTATGCAGCAAATACACCGGTGGTTACAATGAGGACCGGAAACTGCTCGACTATCAGCATCAGCTTTAGTTCCCTACCCTCCCTTTCTCACGGGACATCAGCGACACCGTTATGTCATAGCATAGTCACACATGAGATGATAAAACTTTCGGTCTTCTTCTGAGAAAGGGACATTTGCACACTTTTACGTTATTGTGTATTCATCACACAGATGTTAAACTTTTCGGTTTTTTGATATTCCAAAGCATCTGTAGTAATTTTACGTACTAGCATATTTCTGTTCCTGATGTCAACTCTTTCTGGGCTATTTTCGCCAAAAATCGAAATATATTTATATACCCTTATCGCACAGAAGATTTTATGCTCCACATTTCGTGAGAGATAGTGAAGGAGGAATTTGGGAGATAAAATGGGCATAAAAGAAACTGTAGAGAAGGTAATCCTGAACGGAAAAACGGCAATAGCGATATTGCTGGTAGCGATTGTATGGCGAATCTTCATCAGTCTTGACGGAGATATAGCCTTGTGGGAAAGTCTCCTCTCAGGAACTCCTCTGATCATCCTGGGCTGGATTCTCTTCGCGTACCTTTACCACCTCTCCAAGGAACTGAAGGGGTGGCTCATTTCAAATTATATCTATCTCGGATTTGCCGTTTGCGTGCTCATCATAAACTTTTATGCGCTTATTTACTACGCGTTGCGGTGGTATAAGTTGCTGAGTGTTGAAGCGTACCTCCCCTACGATTTCATGTTCCGAGGTGTCCGATATATCGCATTGGTGATGTTTTATTGCTCGATAATCTGGTCGACGGGGCATCTCAAGAGGATGCATGAGGAGTATGTCGCGCGATCGAAAGAAAAGTCACTGCTGCATATCATATCCCCCTATATCTACACCCGGGTGAAAAAGCTGAGAGAGATGGGCTATAAAGAATTAATAGGCGCTTTGCTGACCGATGAGCGAACCTTACTGGTGATTGTGGGTCTCACCTTTTTATGGCGCATGTACATTAGCCTTGACTACAAAATAGCCTTATGGGAGAGTGCGAGCTCGGGTATTGCCCTCATGATCTTGGGCTGGCTCTTCTTCGCTTACGTAGTTTCTCTCATCAGGAAAGAGGTAGACTGGTCAGATCTGGTCAAGGTTTATCGTAACGCTGCCCTTGGTGTCTTCGCTATCAATATTTATGTGCTCCTCTACTATGGCATGAGGTGGTACACGTTAGCCGGTCTTGGCATCTCAGAAGCTCTGGTGCCCATAGATTTCCTCTTCCGCGACCTCCAATATTTTGCACTGGTGATGTTTTACTGTGCATCAATCGTGCTCTCGAAGTTTCTCAAGAGGTCGTATGAGGAGCATAAGTTGCTCTTCGCAGAGGTATCGAGGAAAGCGCCCCGCAAATAACGTATCTTCATACAAACGGTGTGAGTTTTAACATGAGCGTGTCGTCGGTGATGATATTCTCCAGGCAGTGCAACTTGGTATCAGGGCGATTGCAATACAGGACAACGCTCCTATTGAGCACCGTCAACTTAAGGTGAGTTGTTACCATATGACCCAGTCCTTCGTTCAATACACCACCGATGGGTGCGGCAAATATGCCTACGTTGCCCGCCTCTCTCAATTCTGTTATCCAGTAGGCGAAGATCTCTAATGCCGCCTCGAGTTTGACCCGCGATTTCAACCGATAGGGATACTCTAACCAATCTGCTCCAATCATAACCATGACGGGAGGGTTTAACTGAGCAATGTAATCGGTGAGTAGTTGAAAATCTTCATCCATTGATCCACCGTTCAAAACCTTCACGTTCTTTCTCATCTCTTCCTCGTCTCTTTTATCCTCCCTTCGTATCTCAAAGACGGTGAGATACTTCAGATAATCCTCTGCCTTCACGAAGGGTATTATCCCCCTCCTCAACCTCCGCTCATCCCACCCACTGCTCGGAATTATCACGCAATGATTCCCCTGCTGTATCATGTTAATGATCAGGTGAGCGATGATCGATTGGTAACCTAAGAGGGATAAATCATCGCCATATTCTATGAGCGCCGTGCTCCCTCTGCTCAATCCACCGCCTAAAATCTTATCCAATTCTACACAACCCGTTGATAAGTGGGTGGGCGTATTGGGTACGATCGGTACCTTTCTCGGTTTCTCTACTTTCCTCCCCTCGAAAGGAGCGAAAGCACGAAATCTACCGCCATCTAAGGTGAACCCGTATTTATGCTGGTCTATGCCCGTGCCACTCAATTTCTTTATGACTAATTCCCTTGCCCGCCGGTAATCTATCGTGATGCGGCTGAGTTCTACTATGCCATCCACGATGTAATCGAGCGGGGTTGTTCCGGTTCTCTCTGATATAAGTATCAAATTCATTTTGTATCGCGGTGAATAAGACTGTACAAGGTCGGTGATCGCAGCTGCCCAGAGCTCCATCATCAGCTCTTTTTCGTCTGCCGTTATCGCCTCCCAGCTATCAATGACGAGTGTCGCGGGTTTTTCTCCCTCCACAAATTTCTCATAAAGGAGGTTAGAAAGGGCGTACAATCCCGAAAAATCTTTTACCGCTTCTATCTTCGCTTTATATTTCCCAAATATGTCATTTGGGAGATAACCCCTTAATTCATCCACATAAGCCGGTGAGATATACAACTTAGTTGCATCTATCAAGGTTATAGACTCTGCACGTTCTTTTAACCATGGAAATTGCGCATAAAGAGCGTGAAGTGCAACCCTCGATGAGAGGTATATCGCATTTTTCCCCCCGACCCCCTCGAGTAGCTCAAAGGCGAGCATGGTCTTCCCTGTTCCCGGTTCACCCTTTATCAGCAGCGAGAAGCCCGTGCCAGACGAGAGAGCAAACTTCAATTCCGGTGGTATTCGACCCATCATGTTATTGTAAAGAAAAACTTTAAGAATAATAATCCAGTTAGAACTTACCGGTTAATATATCCCTACTACAAATCCTATTTGCCTGTTCTGTACGAAAAATTCATTATGCTCGTCCGTCTAACCTACTCCTCTCCTTCCCTCTTTAACGTTCTCTCGTTAGTTAATCTGACACCTTTTGCGGAGTTTCACACGAACGGTGTGAGTTTTAACATGAGCGTGTCGTCGGTGATGACGTTCTCCAAACAGTGCAACTTGGTATCAGGGCGATTGCAAAAGAGGACCACACTCCGGTTGAGGACCGTTAAGTTAAATCGATTTTTGGCCATATGGCCCAGTCCCTCGCCTAATACGCCCCCGCTCGGCATTCCAAATACACAGACATTGCCCGCCGCGCGCAATTCCATTATCCAGTACCCGAAGGTCTCTAACGCCGCCTCGAGGCTACCCAACGATTTCAACCGATATTGATACTCCATCCAATCCGTTCCGATCAAAACCATGACGGGCGGTTCTAATCGAGTAATGAAATCTGTGAAGATGGGGAAATCAGTCTCCAGTGATTCCCCTTTCAATACCTTCACGTTCGGTCTCGTCTCTTTCAACTCCTTCCGAATCTCAAAGACGGTGAGATACTTCAGATAATCCTCCTCCTTCACGAAGGGCACGATACCCCGCCTCAACCGCCGCTCATCCCAGCCACTGCTCGGGATCTTCACGCAATGCACACCCTGCTGTATCATATTGATGATCATGTGGGCGACAATGGATTGGTAACCGAGGAGGGATAAATCATCGCCATATTCAATGAGTGTCGTGCTCCCCCTGCTCAACCCCCCGCCTAAAATCTTATCGAGCTCAGCCACGCCCGTCGAGAGATGTGTCTCGGTATTGGGCACAACGGGAATTCTTCTCGGCTTCTCTATTCTCCTCCGCTCGAAGGGACCAAAAGCACGGAAACCTGCCCCCGTCCAAGGTGAACCCATATTTATGCTGGTCAATTCTGACACCTCTGAGCTTCTTTAAGAGCATCTCACGCGCGCGCCGGTAATCTACGGTTATGCGGCTCATCTCAATGATGCCATCAACGATATAATCGAGCGGAGTTGTTTCGGTCCTCTCGGAGATGAGTATCAAATTCATTTTGTACTCAGTGGCGTAATGTTTTACCATATCCGTGATTGCGGCTTCCAGCACTTCGATCTTCTGCTCTTTCTCTTCCGCAGTGAGCGCCTCCCAGCTATCAATAACGAGGGTAGCGGGTTGTTCTACCTCTTCCATCTTTGCATGAAGAATCTCAGAGAAAGAACGAGCTCGTGGAAAGGCTCGTGATGAGATGAATAACCGAGTTGCATCGATCAACGTGACTGAGTCCTTACGTTCTTCCAACCAGGGAAATTGGTTGTAGAGCGCATGAAGTGCAACCCGCGATGAAAGGTATATCGCATTTTTACCACCGAATTCATTGAGTATCTCAAAGGCGAGCATGGTCTTCCCTGTTCCCGGTTCACCTTTTATCAGCAGCGAGTATCCCGCACCCGGGGATAACGCATCCTTCAATTCACGCGGTATCCTATTCATAATAATACGAAAAATTTAGCTTGATAAAAAGCTTTCGCTTTTTGCGGCTGTCAACTTGTTGGGGGTTGAGGAAGCCTCCCGAATTTCACTGACCAGTATGCCATTTTCTGTGCGAGGTAGGAGAGTATGCCGCGACTCGTCTTGTATCTCTTTTTCGTACTCTCAGGATCGGTCTGTCGGTAGTAATTTTCGAGCGGATTAGTCGTCTTCGAGAACCAACCTGTCTCGCATGAAGAGTGTCAGCCGCTCAAAGTCGGGCAGTATCTTGCCCGTGATGAAGCCCCGTAAACCACGAGGGATATTGTCATACTCATCCAGGAGCTGCTCTAATCGT
>RXIE01000153.1 GCA_004212135.1 Candidatus Methanophagales archaeon ANME-1-THS
ATTATTCCCCGCCATGGAAAATTCACTTTAACTCTCCCCATCCCTTCAGGGTCCCGGTTATTGGTCACGATACCGATAACGACACTGTAAATCCTCCTCTCCCGGCTCTCCCCGTAATCGTGCGAAATCATCATACTCATATAGTGTTCTCCTTTATATTGAACGTCGTGCTATAGCCGGCGTTACTGATCGTATGAGTACTGCTCTCAATGTAATATCTCCGGCTGAACTTCTTTCCGAGACCTTCTAATTTTATCGTCTGCCCTGCCCTTATCTCTGGTATCCCAATGCATTCGGCGTTCCCCCCGATGAGTCCTTCAGACCGCCGGTTCAAGGCTGACCGCGCAAGGGTATCAGCTTCTTGTTGCGTATATACCGGTCTATCTAAAATTCGTTCTTCTACCACGCCATACTGAGTCTCCACGATGTCCCCCCCACTTCTCCGTCCACCTGCCCGTGCTTCTTCACTTCCCCGTCTCGCTCTTCCCACAATCTCCTCTCTTGTTTTGGGGTTCCAGCCCCTCACGGTTACTTCGCTGACCTGATGAGCGGTGTTCAGTTCCGGATTAAAACTTGAGAGGGATTCACCATATACCAGGGTCAGGATCTCCGTCTGATCCCTTTTAGGCCTCTGGAAGTAGAGCGTTCTTTCCCGGACGAAGAATTCAAAGAAATTGCGGTCAGCAAGACCTTTGATGAAGTCAAAATCCGTCTGCCTGTCCTGGACGAGATGCGGATGAACCGTTTCTGTTTGGTCTATCTGCGTTTTGAGTTTGTGTTTTGCCTCATTTGCTATGCCTGCCACGATATCACTGTCTCTGCTATTTTCAAAGGATCGGTGCTTGCGCACCCTCGTGAACTGGTAAGAGAGGTCATAGCCGCTTATCTCCAGTCCCGGAGTACCAGTTGCGGGGAACGTGGGTCTGAGCGAGATGATCTCGCCAACAATCAATGTAGCAAGTTTATCCGCATACCCCATTTTGATCGCTACTTCGGTACCCGGTTCAAAGAGTGTACTATCAACCCACCTGACTTCAGGGTCGTTTATCGAAAAAGAGAACCGATCCGCGCCTTCTAAAGTATCTTCGACGGTTACGCTGCTGATCTCTATAAGAAATTTTTTAAAAACATCCTCCCCGCCAACGAGTATTTGGTAGTTGGGGGCATAAAAATTCTTATATCGCCTGGCAAGATCTCCGAATTCCATTTGATCCATCACTCCAGAGGTGGAATGACCAGTTCCATGCCGGGTTTTAGAACACGAGGATTATCAATCTTGTTCGCATCTGCGATACGTCGCCATAGAGTGGGATTACCATACTCCTGGGCTGCGATAAACCAGAGTGTATCCCCCTGTCTGACCGTCCACCTCTTCGTTCTATCGGCCGATTGTAATGACGTTTCTATAACTTGTTTTTCAAATTCCCGGTACTCTTTTAACGTGACACTTAAGGTAGCTCTAACCGGAAAGCCTTCGGGAAGGAACATGGTAAATCGTTTGGAAACCCGTTCAATGACGCAGGGGAAAATGTAGGTACCCCAAATGAAGAGACACACGGGGGGTGCATGGAGGTCCGAGTCAATATCCATAAGTCCTTTCGCAATATCCGGTAATTTACTGAACATGCTCCCAGAATCCCATCCGGTAATGCGATCGGTAAGGAGACGAACATCGAGCTGTTCTTCGTACGTATCAAAAAAGAGGTCCATGGTTATCGTTCTGGCACCACCTTTTACAAATTGAAAGATCGAGGACGGGAGTCCTGGAATGTTCATTTCTGTAAATTGGTTGGTTCGTTCAACAGTGAATTCAGCAGGATTGAAGAGGAACGGTACAATGAGCCAGGGCTTATCTTTTCTCGTTAAAAAAGCTTTTACTAAGACCATACGCTACAATCCCCTCCGCTCTCTTTCTATTCTTACCCTTCGCTCTATAAAGTGGTAAACCTGATCCGCAAGCCGGTTTACATCAATGCTGGGGGGTTGCGGTGTGGCCTGCGGTGGTTTTTCACTCACTTTCTCTACTACCCTTTCTTTGACCACTTCTATACGCACGGCGGTGTGATGCTCCAATCCGGGATACGAGTGGTAGAGCGGTATCATCCTTCCTCCTTCTGACGCTGGTGATCGCAGGTGGTTCGGGGTCAGCCACTTAAAATAAGAGGTGATCGGCCCGAACTCGTGTGCGTGGCTGCTCTTCTGCGCGCTCTCCTGTGCGCTTACTGCTGGTGGTCTGAGCGGAGCTCCGAATAACGGGTAGTTCGTGGCCATTGATCCTGGTTCTGCCGCAGCCAATTCCTGTTTTGGTGGCTGAGCGAAATTGATCGCAGACGCTAATCTGTTCTCACCCTCATCCTTCTCGAGGCGCCCGTGGGGCGATCGCAGCGGTTCACGTGCTTCAGGGGCTGTCACATGACCCACTCGTGCGGACTCACGCGAGTAGAGACTTAAAAGGGGCGCAGAGTACGCCATTCCCGAAGGAGTATACAGCGGATACACTGCGCGCCCGGGAGCGCGGTTGCTGGCGGGCGTACTCAGGGTGCGTAGTGGCAGGTCGTGTGCAACTGCACGGATTATCGTCCGATCAGCGGCCAAAGTGTCGCTTTCTAACCGCTCATAACGATGAAGGGAAGAATGAGCTCCGCGATGTGCACGAGCTGGCTTTTGGCTCAACAACCCGGGCACCAGCTTACAGAAGTAGTAACTCAGCGGAGGTGTACTCAGGGATTTGCTTATGCAGGAAAGTGTATAATAACGCGCGTGATTTTTACTGCTGATCGAGGCTGGCGTGTGGATGACGTATGGTGTCTGAAGAGATGCTATTGAAGACGAGCTTATCGTATGCGCCCCGGTGATACGATCGATGGTGAGATTCGATTCTTTCTCTCTTACCGCCTGGAGTGCTCTTTCTGGCGCTGCGACGAGACACGGAGAGCGGGTGAGCGGGAATTTGAGTGTGAGCGCGAGCTCGAGTGCGATATGCCAGAGCCTCGTGATGGGCGTGCTCAGCGTGCTGCTGCTGAACGAGTGGGCGATCTCTCGCCTGAGGACCAGATGGGGTAGCGCATAGATGAGTTCAAAACGCCTCATCCGGGGTCGGATTCGTGTCCTTACCAGGAGTGGCGCGAAGTTGAGGGTGAAGAGCTTCAGCGGGCTGTATCGCTCTGCGATCCGCTGCGCGAATCCACGCTCAATCAGCCCTGTACCCGCTCGTTTTGCGGTATATGTATATACCCCCGTACTTTCTTCAGTCCCTTTTCCTCTCTTTTCAGTGCCCATCCTTCTCACGCTTTCCTGAGCCCATTATGGGCGAGTTCCAAGGTTTCAACGGCTACCGTAGTACTGTCCGCTTTTAAATCAGGCCCTGTCCATTTCACGGGATAAGCATCAATGAAATGCCACCGCCATGTCTCATTGCCCTCGCTGTCCAGGAGGATGATAAATCCGCTTTTCCGGGTTATTTTCCCGCTCACCACCTCCTGATGCCATCTCCAGAGCACGTCTGAATCGGTTAAGCCCCTTTTTAAGGTGATTGTTGGATATTTGGTTATCTTCGGGAGTTTGTGAACATACTCGTTAACGCCACCTTCTCGTATTTCTTCAATCTCGGTTTCTGCCTGCAGCCCGGATACTTCTGAAAAACCGCCGACTATAAGGCCCTGGATCTCTACAAGGAACCTGAAGCTCAGATACGGATCTTTTCTCTCGCCTACGGGCATCTTTACCCTCCAGTTACTCTTCTCACAATCCCTTTACCCTCACGGTCGCACGGTAAACGATCGAGGATTACTTGGGATCGTATTGTTGATCACGACTACATTTACCCTCCCCGGGGTTAATCCGGCAGGAACCCTGACTCGTATAACAGTACCCGCATGAGCATATACCCAGGATAATGCCCTGCCCGCATCTATTCCGCCAAATTCAATTCGGTCTGAAGGCCCTTGAGTGGGACCCACACTGAAGGCCCCTTCTATAGAAACGACATCGCCCACGCGCCCGCTTGAGGGGGTTATAGTCCGAATGATATAGGGAGTGAAGACGTAGCATTCATCGGGAGCCATCTCGCATGTTCGTTCATCATTCTGTCCACATGCATGCATCATCTCATGGAGCAGGGTCGACGCGATAAACCATCTGCCAATTCTGTAGACATCCGGATCATACGCAATTTCATTGCCCCCGAGGGCGTTGGTCACGCCTAGAACACCACGAGTTCTGTATTCCCAGAGTCTAACGCGGTCTAAGACCTGTTGAGCAGTCTCGCCACTCGGGCAATTTCTCCTGAAATAGTTATTACAGCGCCTGTTACCGGCCACTCTCGTGATGATATCCATCGCGCTCTGTGCTCTCGGACGATGATCTGCCGGAACGGGGATAAAATCAGCGTCTCCGGGGACCGTGCCAGTGCCATAACTCCAGAGTTGAATCTTCTTCGAGAGAAGCGGCATCTGCTGCACCACATGGGTCAGCTCGTGCGCAATCAGCCTCCTCCCCTCTGAGGAGGAAGGATTATATCTCCCGGTGCCAAAGAATACATCCCGTCCAATGGTGAATGCTTCTGCACCCAGATCATGAGCGGTTCGTGCTGCAAACGAATCAGTATGAATTCTTATCTTTGAGAAATCATAGCCAAACCTCGGTTCCACAAATCGTCTCACCTCAGGTTCAAGCGGCCGTCCCGACCCCTTTCTGGCGAGTATCTCCGAAGCCAGCATGCTCTCATCTTTCTCAGCACGTTGCGACCTGTACGTGGAGACAACCCTCTGCACATACCGGTTCCCATACTGCCTCTGCAATTGCTTAAAAAGCTGAACGCGCTGAACTGCGATTGCGGGATGAGACAACTTCGCCAGGAGTGGAACAAACCTCCTGGGAGTATGATAGCCCGCGCCCATGAAATCCGGTCCTCTGTCACGCTTGTGCCCTGCCGAACTCTGAACTGCTCTTGTCCTATTACACGTCTGGCGTTCCGTCTTTTTTTCAGTCTTACGTGCTTTCATGCTGAAACACTTTCCAGTTCATCGTTCTGCTCAAAAATCTCTCCCACTTTCGGATTGATCATTCGCTTCTCAAAGTTGAGCCAGATTCGTTTCCGTACCCCTTTTTTATCTTCCGAGCGCCTCATTCAACTTCTTATTTATCTTTGTTATTTCCTCGCACCACCGTCTCCTCTCTCGATGCTCCATGTTCATTACTTCATCGTAACTCCAGTGGAAGTGATACGCGATGAAGGCTACCTCCTCGTAGAGCCGCTCGAGGGGGTAGCCCTCTATTCCCCCAGGCCAATCTCCACCTCGAACTCGTGCTCACACTTCGGGCATTTCGCCTTTACGCGCGGAATACCATCGCCGTTGATCCTTCGATAAAACTCCTGCAGGTATGCGAGATCAGAGGCAAAGAGTTCCTCGATAACCCGAGGATTCACCGAAGGCAGATCACCAAGCCTGGTTACCACCCTGGAAAGAAGGATGATAGTGAGGTACGCGGGATTTTGCTGAACCCGAGGATCTTTCAGTGGCAGTATCTCATCCGCAGCCGTCGCTAATCGCATAACCCCTTTTTTGTGAAGGTTTCCTTCCTCATCGACATAGCCTTTAGGAAGCGTGAATTCGTATTCCGTCTGAAACATATCCGGGGGACCTTCTACATCTTCACTCGCTTCATACCCTCGTGGACGATCTCCAGGGTCTCGACCGCCACGTCGGTTCCTTTAGCGCTGAGGTCTGGTGCATCATACTTGCTCGGCCAGGCATTCTCGAATTCCCATCGCGCGGCGGGATTCCCCTCTTCATCCATCAGGATGATCGCCACATTCTTCCTCGCATCCTTCATCTTGCCCTCTTCCACCGGTTTACGCCACTTCTCGTAGAGTTCCGTGGAATCGGTGACGCCCCACTTCAGGGTTATGTTCCCGTACTTTCTCAACCCGGGGAGTTTCCTTACCGTTGTGGGCTCGTTCCCTTCCCGGTATTCGACGACATCACTACTCGTGTCAGGAATAGTAGCTTCACTGAAGCCCGCCTGAACAATCCCATCGATCTCAATCAAGAACCTGAAGTTCCTATACGGGTCCTTTCTATCTCCGACTGGCATATTCTATCTCTTCACCTCCTCTTTATTCAGTTACCGCAGAGCCGCCTGCCCACTGCGCGATGCGGAAGATGACAAACTCAGCGGGCTTTACAGGCGCAACTCCTATGACGACGATAAGTCTCCCATTATCAATGTCATCCTGGGTCATCGTGGTTCGATCGCACTTCACAAAGAATGCCTCTTCGGGCGTTGTGCCCATCAGTGCGCCGTCCTTCCAGACCCGGGTTAAGAACTGTGTAATCGTTTGCTTCACCCGTGCCCAGAGCTTCTCGTCGTTAGGTTCAAAGACGACCCACTGCGTACCCTCCTCGATGGACTCTTCGAGGTAGAGGAACAATCGACGGACATTGATATATTTCCAGAGTGTATCGCTTGAGGTGGTCCGTGCGCCCCAGACCCGGATGCCGCGACCTGGGAATGCGCGGATACAGTTCACTCCGCGTGGATTCAGAATATCCTGTTCTCCTTTGGTTAATTTGAACTCGACATCAGATGCACCCCGAACGACTTCGTTAGCAGGTGCTTTGTGAACCCCCCTCTCCTGGTCACTTCGCGCATAAATACCTGCTACGAATCCTCCAGGTGGGACTTTCTTTGCCCCTTTGGTCAGGGGGTCAAAGACCTCAATCCAGGGGTAATAGAAGGCTGCGTATTTGGAATCCTTCGGTGGCCGCAGCCCGGGGATGTCCGCTGTGTTCGCAAGAGCATCCAAGATGGCAAATCGGTCTTTCAAATTCTCGCAATGGGATACGATATCATCAATCAACTGATTCCTATTGCTCTCGTCTAAGGAGTGGAGGTCAGGGCAATAAACAATCGAAATTTCGTCGAGCTCAGTAAACGCAGTCAATCCTATCCTCTCCCCCGGCGCCGCTGCAGGATCTCCCAAAAACTCGCTTCTGGTTAAATCTGTGCCGTCGTCTCCATCTGCGAGAACTGTAAACAAGGGATCGGTATTGTTCGCGGGACGTTCCTCACCTGAAGAGGTTAGCTGGACCAAATTTGACACGCCTTTTGGCTTGCCCAGTTTGCTCAGATAGTAGTCGCTGGACGTCGGCACGGTAGAGAGATTGTCGTATACCTCTACGACCTGAGCATCTGCGAGGAGCGTTCTAACCTTCTTGGGTGTTTCTTTTGGATCCGCGGGAGCGGAAAGATCTCCCGGGAGATTGTTCTTCCAATATGCCACGGTTAGCTTGAATAAATCCGCTCGATCCAGAGAGGCGTTCTCGATTCGAACGGCAACCCTGTTTCCCCATCCACCTTCTCCAGGAGCTTCAAAGGTGATGGGATCGACTGTCACGTGAGCTCTGGTAGCGTCACTCTTAACAATCCGCCCGATGAAGCACCGCTGACCACCGTTCCTGAAGAACCCATCTACCGCATAGGCGAGGTAAGAATCTTGTATAAAGCCACCATAAAGTCGTTGGAATTGCTCAAATCCGGTAATTAACCGCGGATCAGTAGGTCCTCTTTCGGTCAGACCCAGGAATCCAGCGGTGCTCGTACTCACTCCCTCTATCGGCTTGGCCCCAATCTCAATCTCTTCTATATACACACCAGGTGCTAAATATTCAGGCATGTTATCCTCCCGTATTTCTCAACCCCTCAGCAATGAGAGGGCATCGGAATATTATTTTTCACCCCATATAAAGGTTGTTATTCGATTACCACTGAGGTCGTTTTCCCTTCCTCAGCCTCTAAATCCACCGTTTTGGTTACCCCGTTGTATGCAATATCAAGGTGAATGATGGCATCGCCATTCCCCTTAATAAATCGTTTACCATCTCTTTTTATAAGCTCATCCTCGGTTAACGCACTGAAATAGAGCACAAACTCACCTTCTGCGGTCGTTTTGTTCTCAACTGCCCATCCTCTCGCCTTCACGGTTGCCCCCGAAACCGCTTTTCTGCCGGCATCGTACACCATACCCCTTATCAAGGTCGCACCGGGAGGAAAGGGATAAGACGGTTTTGGCTTTAAACGTAGTATTACCGGATTTTTAGGGTCACGTCCGGCGGTATTTACATCTACCTCAGTATCGAAATAATACTCAGATCTTACCTGTACATGGTAAGAGTCGTCAGGAAGATCGAGGAAGAGATAGTACGAGCTAAGGTTCTTTATCGGCTTCTCCTTTCTCCCCTCTAGACCTACCTCTACGTGGCCTATCGGTGTTCCCCCAGAATAATCATCGAGC
>RXIE01000154.1 GCA_004212135.1 Candidatus Methanophagales archaeon ANME-1-THS
TCGGGCACGGAATCCGCGACAATGATTCTCCGGATAGACGATGTCATTGCAGCATCTGCGGAGAAGAAACCACCAACGCCTCCAGGAGGTCCTGGGGCGGGGGAAATGGAAGAGGAATACTAACCTCTTTTTTTCTTACCCTTTCCCTTCCTTTTTTATTTTTGAACACATTACAGGTCTTTTTATTCTAGCTGAGGAATAAGATAAGGAAATAGAGCGAAATGGGAAGGATAATCGGTATTGATCTGGGAACAACGAACTCAGAAGCAGCCTTCGTGGATGAGAGTGGCGAGCCAAAGATAATACCGAGTGCGGAGGGCAGTGCCTACGGAGGAAAGATGTTTCCCTCTGTCGTCGCGTTTGCCAAGGATGGGCAACGGTTAGTAGGCGTGGCTGCGAAGCGGCAGGCGGTGGTTAATCCAGAAGGAACGGTACGAGAAGTGAAGCGGAAGATGGGGACCTCAGAGAAGATCTTTGTCAAGACGATCAACAAGGAGTTCACCCCGCAAGAGATTTCCGCAATGATTTTGCAGAAGATCAAAACGGATGCAGAGGCGTATTTAGGTGAGAAGGTCGATGCAGCGGTCATTACCGTGCCTGCGTATTTCGATGACAATCAACGGCAGGCGACCAAGGACGCAGGTGAGATCGCGGGCTTTGAGGTGAAACGGATCATAAATGAGCCGACGGCCGCGGCGATGGCGTATGGGCTCGGCAAGGAGGGAGAGTATAAAGTTGCCGTACTCGACTTTGGCGGTGGCACGTTTGATGTGACGATCATGGATATTGGAGAAGGCGTGTTTGAGGTGCTTTCCACGAGCGGGGATACGCAGCTGGGTGGCACGGATATCGACACGGCGGTTATCGAGTGGCTGGTGAATGGATTCAAAGCAAAGGAGGGGGTCGATTTGAGGAATGATCTCACGGCGATGCAACGAATACGAGACGAAGCAGAACGAGCGAAGATCGAACTCTCATCCTCGATCTCAACCACCATCAATCTGCCGTTCATTGCGGTTTCGAAAGGCGAGCCGAAACATCTTGAGGAGACGCTTACGCGTGCGAAACTGGAGGAACTGGCTGAACCGACACTGAGAAGGCTCGAGCCACCGATACGCCAGGCACTGAGGGATGCCAAGCTCGCGCCTGAGGATATTGACAAGATCATACTCATCGGCGGACCCACGCGAATGCCGGTTGTGAGAGAGCGGTTTGAACGAATACTGGGTAAAAAGACGGAGGGTGGTGTTGACCCCATGCAATCCGTGGCACTCGGTGCGGCGATCCAGGCAGGCATTCTCACCGGACAGGTGAAGGAAGAGATCGTTCTCCTCGATGTGACCCCGCTTACACTCAGCGTGGAGACCCTGGGCGGTGTTGCAACCCCGTTGATCGAACGGAACACCACGATACCCACGAAGAAATCGCAGATATTCACCACTGCAGCCGACAGCCAGACGAGTGTGGAGATTCACATCACGCAGGGCGAACGCCCCATGGCTCTGGATAACACCTCCTTGGGACGATTCCATTTGGGTGGTATCCCACCGGCACCACGTGGGATCCCGCAGATCGAGGTGACCTTTGATATCGATGCGAACGGAATTTTGAATGTCACGGCAAAGGATTTAGGAACGGGCAAAGAAGCATCGATCAGAATCACCGCGTCGACAAAACTGCCAAAAGAGGAGATCGACGAGATGGTGAGGGAGGCGGAGAAGTATCGTGAAGAGGACCGGAAGCGGAAAGAGGAGGTGGAACTCAGGAACCAAGCTGATTCGCTCGTCTATACGACGGAGAAGACGATCAGTGAGCTGGGTGATAAGATAGCGAACGAGCAAAAGGAGAAGGTGGAGCGGGCGAAGGAGAGATTAAAAGAGGCACTCAAGGGGAAGGACGTGGCGAGGATAAAGACGGATATGGACGAGCTTACGAAGACGCTGCACGAGGTCTCGGCGGTCATCTATCAGGAAGCAGCACGGAAGACTGCGGCGGAAGAAGCGGGGAGAACGAAAGAGGCAGAAGCGGGAAAGACAGAAGAGAAGAAAGCCGAAGAGAAGAAGGAAGAGGGCGAGTACGTCGATGTCGAGTATGACATCAAGGATGAGGATAAGGAGGGGAAGTAAACGTTACGTTCTCTTCTCTTCATAGCTGAATAAAGAATGCTTTTTGAGCTCACAATAGCTCCAAACTTCGCTTTTAAAGAAAAGCACGGATTTTTCGTTACTTTCTGGAAAAGAAAGGAAAGAGCGTGCGGATAATCTTGAGCATGGTGTCATGTAAGCACATGTTTCTACGTGCTCGTGAGGGTATAAAATCGGCTTGAATGTGGTATGGAGAAGACAAAAGAGCAGAGAAGAAAGGAGCGAGAGATCATCGCCTCATATTACGATAAGCGAATGAAAGAACTCCTTGATCCCCTGTATGACGACTTCCAGAAATGGAAGAAAGGGGAATTAAGTCATGATGAGCTCTGTGAGAGGATCCATGAAGTCCATAAGGAAAATCAGAAGGTGCATAGCCTATTCTGCCAGAATCGCGCGTTCCTGCTAAAACTAATTAAATGGGAGAAACAGAATGGGGTGGAGAACCGCGGCTAAAAATAACGAGAGATCAAATTAATATGACAATGTCAAATTAGCACCAATTTTAACTGTTGCAGCAAGTTTGGATCGTGAGCGTAGGCGACTGGCATAACATCACCTTCCACAAGACCGTTGTTCTATTGGCAAACAAAACATACAACTATACCATAATAAGAGGCTCATATCCACAGATAATTCATAAAACTTCGTTCAATGCAACAGGGGCACAATTACATGCACGAACTTCTGGGATACTAACGGAGTCATTCATTACGATTGGATACTGCGATACGATTGGTTCTTTAATGGATGCACTTCGTTTTAGATGTAAATGGAAGAAGGCACGAGGGATAGACGCTGTATATCTTAATGCATAAAGATATAGGATATAACAGTAAAGATGAACATTCCAAAGCTGAGTGAAGAGGAAATTAAGGAGCGAGTTGGTGCTCAAAGCTTCGAGCGTGGCTATCGCTATTTCCGTGAAGGTGCCATACGTGATCCCTTGTGCCAGGGCATGACGCTCAAGGCATACTGTGAAGGCTCGCAACCCCAGCCTTATCGCGTTCGTGTTAGTTTCAGTCCGGATGGAATACAAGAGGCTCAATGCTCCTGCCCGGTAGGTAGTGGTGGGTACTGCAAGCACGTTGCCGCCTTGCTTCTCACCTGGCTCCGTCGTCCTGATGAATTCAGGGAAAGAGAAGAGCTGGATACCGCTTTGGAGAAGAGGAGTAAGGAAGAACTGATTGCCTTGATAAAGCAGATGCTGATTCGCCAGCCCGAACTGGAAATGCTGCTGGAAACGCCTTTACCCGCAAGTGGTAAGCGCATTACTCTGGTAGACCCGGAAGTTTACCGCCGTCAGGCAGCCACCGCCTTCCGCCATATCCGCTATGAGTGGGGCGTCGAGGCAGACATCGCTGATGACTTAAGGGGCACCCTCGAGATCGGGGATGGCTTCCTGGAGCAGAAGGATTACGCCAATGCAGCCGCGGGCTATAAGGCAGTAGCCGAGGAGGTGCTCTCCCATTACGAGGAGTTTGAAGACGAGGGAGGGGAGCTGGGGGGCGTGGTGAACGATTGTGTTGAAGGTTTAGAACGGTGCTTAGCCGGTGCTGGTGATGACCCAGTAGTCCGGGAAGGAATTCTTCTTGCTCTTTTTGTGATACACCGCTCTGACGTGGACTTCGGTGGCGTTGGTCTGGGCGACGATGTACCCGAGATCATCCTGGAACATGCGAGTCCCGAGGAAAGACGAACCATCTCCGGCTGGGTGCAAGAGGTTCTTCACCAGAAGAAGCTCAGTGATTGGGAGCGAGAAACCTACGGAGGTCTCTTACTGGATCTGGAGAAGGACCGACTGGATGATGAGAGTTTCTTGCGAATCTGTCGTGAGACTGGGCGTTTAGAAGAACTGGAGGATCGTTTGCTGACCCTGAAGCGATTGGATGAAGCAGTAGTTGAGGCGAAGAAATCCAGCGATTACGAGCTGCTTCGGCTCGCCGATATTTTCGTGGCGCATGGAGAGGCTGAAATCGCCGAACGCATGATAGCCGAGCGAGCTAAAACCACAAGGGACTGGCGTATCCTGGAGTGGCTTAAAAAGCGCTATAAGGAGAGAGGAGAACTCTCAGAAGCACTAAGTATTACCCAGGAGCTATTTCAGATCCAACCTAACCTTTCTAACTATCAAGAGATACGCAGCCTGGCACAACAAATCGGTCTCTGGAAGGAACTGCGTGAGCAACTACTGACCGAGCTCCATGACCGCTATGAGCTGCTCACCGAGATTTACTTAGATGAAGGAGAAATAGACCTTGCACTGGAGGCGGTAAAGCGCACCCGTAGCGCACTTCTTCACGGTTTTTGGGGTGCTGATCTCAGGGTCAAAGTGGCGGAGGCTGCGGAGGAACCACGTCCCAACGCTGCCATAGAGCTATACCGTCAACTGGTGGAAGGGCTAATTGATGCCCGTGGGAGGGGTAACTATCAGCAAGCATGCAGATACTTAACTCGTATGCATGATTTATTCCTGCATATCGGCAGGGGAGAAGAGTGGACGTATTACATCGCCGAGCTGCGTGAGCGTAATCGCAGCCTCCGTGCATTGAAAGAAGAACTATCCAAGGCAGGCTTACAGTAAAGGGCGAGATTGAAATTCATACGATTGTTCAGACGACAAATCTAAACGTGCTATTTATTTTATATGATGGGATAGTATAAGTATATTCAAGGAGGGGGAAGGCATGGGGTTAATTTATAAAGAAGTTGTTCTTAAAGGAGATAAAGGAGGAGGAAGATTTCATGCATTGTGGGATAACGGCTCTTCGGAGTCATTTATTCGAAGAGATTTGGCTGAGGAAGTGGGAACTATTTTAAAGCTGGATGTCCCGCGGGAATTTGAGATGGGAAAAGGCACGCTTTCGGTGGAGGAATCTACAGGTATCTTAAGTGTGCAAGTAGAAGGCTACAATTTATTCTGGCACTTCCTCGTTGTTCCAAATCTATCAGAGGAGCTAATAATAGGTGCTGATTTTCTCCAAAGATGGAAGATTAAGCTTGATCCTGAAAGTGAGAAGATAATCATTGATCCAAAAGCATTAAAATTAAAGCTTGTAACGTCTAAATGACTTGAGGTTATATATTCGTAAGGTGGAAGAGATAGGAGTGGAAGGGAAATGAGGTCGAAGAAGGTTTTGGTGGTTTTAATCGCTTTACGTTAAGGCAGACTCAAGCGATACATCACCTCGGGACCTTTCAGTGAATGTAACAACTCTCTGGATTATCGCTTCTGTTACCTTTTTTCAGTTCGCTACCACACCTTCTCCTATTCGTCTTGTACGTTGCCAAAGCTCAGAGTGAGGTAGATTTCAATGCGAGAAGTTCCGGGTTCATATCAAGTCAGGACCTCAGGTTCGTACCTCAACTTCTTATACATTTTTATTGTAACCTTGCATAAGGATAAATAAGTTTGATCTACTCTTGGAGATGGAAGTGGGTTAGAAGAAAGAACATAAAGATCAATACAAAACGCGGAATTTTAGTGATTGGCGTTGCCATTTTAGTATTTTTGGCTTTCTCGGGAACAGCGTCTGCTGCCGATATCTATGTGCCGGATGATTACGCGAAGATCCAATGGGCGGTGGGTAATGCTTCGTCTGGAGATACTATCTGAAAAAGAAGGAGGTTTTTAATTCCTATGCCATTGAACAATAACATAAACCATGTCTTATTATATAGAAGCGGTCTCCAAACTTGAGAGAAGAATAAGAATCACAAAAAGATATCGGGAGTATATAGTCGCCAAGCACGAATCGGTAGAGTTCTTAGAAGAGGAGGTGAGAAGAACATTGATAAATCCGGAAACGGTGAGAATGAGCAAAGAAGACCCTGATGTTTATCTTTATTATTCGAGATATGGAAACAATTATCTATGCGTGGTTTGTAAACATCTTAATAAAGAGGGGGAGAAGGGTACTATGAAGATGAAGCCCATAAGGATAATATATGATGAAAAGGGAAATACCCTTTATGTGCGATTCAGTGATAAAAAGGAAGCTTACTGCACAGAGAGCGATGTAGATAAAGAGGTCATCTTTTCAAAAGCAGAGGATGGAAGTGTAATTGGCTTTGAAGTTCTCAATTATCTCTCGAAAGGTGTTGAAATAGGAGATGCTATCCCAGTTGAAACGAAAATTGTTAAAGAATCTCCTTTTGAACCCGAGGATGGAGTTAAAGTATGAAGTGGGTTAGAAGAAAGAACAGAAAAAATTTTGAAGAAATGAAAAAGAGCTCAAGCTTAATGGTGTTGGCAGTTTTAACCACCATAGTGGTGGTCGTAAGCAACGTGGCGATGCACGGGTATAGCGGAACAGATGGATAGGAGGTTCAGTAATTATGGTAACTGTTTCTATCATCTTACCGCAAAAGTTTGGGAAGAAGCTGAGGGAGAAGGCAGAGGAGGCTGGATACTTACCTGAGGAGTTGGCTTTTGAGTTTCTATGTAAGAGTCTAAATGAGGAGTTAGACCCAGAGGAGCTGGTGGAACATTACCAATCTTTAAGCGATAAGTACCTTAGAGAGGCAAAGGAATTAATGAAAAAAGGAGATATCGTTCAAGCGTCTGAGAAGTTTTGGGGCGCATCTGCGCTTGCAGTGAAGAGGATTGGGGCAAAAAGGGGATTGAAACTGGAGAAACATGGAAGTTTATGGGCATTTGTAGATACACTTGCAAAGGAGAATAGGGACAAAGAGATCGTTATATCTTTTCATGTAGCAAATGGCTTGCATAAAAACTTCTTTGAGAATGAAATGCCCAAAGAGGCAGTGGAGGTATCAGCAGAAGATATTGAGAAGTTAATTGATAAGTTGAGGAGAATTTCATGATGAAAGGAATGAAAGGAGATAAGAAAAGTCTCTTGTTTGGAGTTTGCGTAGCCTTTGTGCTACTTTTGGCTTTCTTGGTGTAGCATCAGCATCCACTATCTACGTGCCTGATGACTATCTGAAGATTCAATGGGCGGTGGATGCAGCATCCGTTAGTAGTACAATAATCGTTATGTATTTATATCATTATAATAAAGCTATAACTAAGAGGTGTATAATCATGGAAGTTACTTCTGTTATCTTGCCACAAAAGCTTGGGTTGAAGCTAAGAGAAAAGGCAAAAGAAACGGATTCACTACCTGAAGAGTTGGGTGTTGAGCTGATACTTAAGGGATTGAACGAGGAACTGGATCCCGAAGGGCTTGTAGAACATTACCGATTATTGAGTGAGAAGTATCTTGAGGAAGCGAAAGAAATATTGAAGAAAGGGGATTTGGTGCAGGTGTCGGAGAAGTTTTGGGGTGCAACTGCATTAACAATAAAGATGTTGGCAGCAAAGAAAGGTTTGAAGTTGGAGGAGCATGGTAGTCTGTGGGCTTTTGTAACTACGCTCTCGAGAATGAGTAGAGATGAAGAACTCGTCAGATTCTTCGGTGAGGTAAATGTCTTGCATCGTAACTTCTATGAGAACGAAATGGATAAAGATGCGGTAGAAATTATAGCAAGAGATGCAGAGAAGTTAATAGAAAAATTGAAGAAAATTTCGTGATGTTGATAAAATATTTGCCTATGATGCTTGGAAGGTACAAGTAAGCTCTCTTTCTAAGGATTGCACTTAGAATGAGGAAAAATGGGAGGAAGTTATACTTTATATACAATAAAAAATAACCGAAAAAATTTATAAAGGCACATTCAAATGTTAAAGGTGGCATCTTAAAGAAGGTGGATAAAGATGAGGGATAAAATCGCTTGGAAAATATTGGTACTCTCAATTGCCCTGGTGCTTGTCGCAAGCAGCGTAGCGATGTACGGGTATAGCAGAACAGAAGCGGAAAAAGGGATGAGCAAAGGCAGTGGAAAAGGTGTCATCTCACTTGTGCCACCTTCTTTCATCTCAACTGCGAGAGCGGCAGGTGGTGAACTGCATAGGTGATGATATGACAATAACAATGGATGAAAAAGGAATGATAAAAATTCCAGATAAGATAAGAGAGGAGTTATGCCTGAAAGCAGGGGAAATATTCGAGATTAAGACCGAAGGAAAAAAGATAACTCTTTTACCTTCTATCAAACCTGAAGATTTTATCGAAAGGATGGAAGGTAAGCTAAAAAGC
>RXIE01000130.1 GCA_004212135.1 Candidatus Methanophagales archaeon ANME-1-THS
TCGACCTTCTTCGCATCGATATCCACAATGAGAACTTCCAAACCTCCCCCTTTCAATTCCTTGGCGATCGCATAGCCAATTCTTCCACAACCCAGGATTACATGCAGCGCTTTGCTCTTCGGCTTTCGCTCTGGTTTACTTTCTTCAACGCTCATCTATTTACCGCTCGCCTTTCGCGATTTTCAAGAGATTGGTTAATTTGAGAAAAGATAAACTTTTTTGTTTTTACCCCTTCTCTTTCAAAGGACGGTTGGTATGCGGTATACTGAGTGGGAGCCGATCTACGAGGAGATCCTGAAGGATTTTGGATTTGATCGAGCGAGAGATGAAGAAGCCGCGAAGGTAGCTTCTGAGTTACTCGCGTACAAGCGAAGAGCCGGTGAAGCGACCCTGGAGGAGGAAGTAGCGTCGTTAATAAGGGGTAAAAGGGTGCTCGTCTGTGGCAATGCACCCTGTCTGGAGCGCGATATAAGCGCGAAGGCACAGGAGTTCGAGGGTTCAGATACCTCGGTGGTGATCGCCGCGGATGGTGCCACATCTGTTCTTCTCCGCAACGGCATTATACCCGATATTGTGTGTACCGACCTTGACGGAACCATTGCGGACATTATTACTGCAAACCGGCTTGGCACGCTCGTTGTGGTGCATGCGCACGGTGATAATATCCCGATGCTGCGGAAGGTGATACCCGCACTGAATGAGCATGTGCTCTGCACAACGCAGAGCGAGCCGCTCCCGAACGTCTACAACTTTGGCGGGTTCACTGACGGTGACCGCTGTGTATTTCTCGCGAAGGAGTTTGGTGCGCAGCGCATAGAACTCGTCGGGTTTGAGTTCGAGGATGAGCAGGTGAGTGAACGAAAGAGGAAGAAGTTGCGGTGGGCGAAGCGGCTCATTAAGACTCTTTTGTAGGCAGGCCTTTCGTCCTTGGCACTCAGCGTACAAACCTCCCCAAAACCATGAATATGCGGGGACACGTCGAAAACGTAAAAAGGAAAAAAGTTGGGCTCAGGAAGAAGCTGTGGATGGTGCTGCCTAGAGGAGGCCCAACGCATTCTCAGCGGCATCGATCGTCACATCTACTAATTGCGCAAGCGAAGGATCAAAGGATCGTTCCATAGTTCTCAGTTCCCTGGCAGTTATACCTGCGCGGATAGCAACGGTGAACTCATTTACTCGTTCTGCGACGGTGGCTTCGCCGACCATCTGCGCTCCTAGTACTTTCGTGGTGTAGGCATCGAAGATCAGCTTCAGGGTGAGCGACGATGCACCGGGGAAGTACCGCGCCTTGATGAGCTTTGTTGCTTTCCCGCTTATCGTTTTTATCCCCGCCATCCTCGCTGCTTCGGTAGTCACACCGACGGAGCCTACCAGCAAACCGCTGATATCTGCCACGCTTGGACTTAAACAAGGTTCATAAGAGGAATATAACTCGGGCCGTCCAGTCAATTCACCGAGTATATTATCTGCAATAATCTTCGCCTGGACTACTGCGGTCGATGCGTATTGACTCAACCGCGACCGATGGGTGATCCCATCAATCACCTCAACGCAATCGCCGAGGGCATAAACATTGGCTATGGGGCATCCACTCCTCTGAACGTGCATTACCTTATCCGTGATTATCCCGCCATGGGCACCGACATCAATACCAGCATTACTCGCAAGTTTGGTATTTGGCTCCGCACCTATTGCGATAACAGCGATATCCGCGGGAATCTCCTCGTCGCCAACTACTACGGATTTTAAACGACCTCCATCTCCCTTTAAGGCGGTGAGCGGTTTGTGCTCGAGAATGAACCGTATGCCCTTCTTCTCCAACCACTCCTTCACCATATCGCCCATATCCGGGTCCAAGCCGGACGGAAGCAGTGAAGGAGGCCCTCCCAGAACGGTGGTCTTTAAACCTTTCGTGGCAAATGCAACCGCCGCTTGCAAGCCATTTATGCCGCGACCGCGAACAAAAGCATGTTTCATGCCCTCCTTATTCATCGCGGCTTCTATTTTCCGCGCATCTGCTTCGTTATTCAGCGTATAAACGCCCTCAAGCTTCGCTTCGGCCACTACAGCCGGCACAGAAGGCTTTCGGCCGGTCGCGATGACGAGATAGTCATAGCTCAGCACCTCGGATGTATCGAGCGTCACCATGCGCTCCTCTACACTGATCTGTACTGCTTCGGTCTCGGTTCTGAAATCCACGCCCTGGTCTATAAAGAACTGCGGCTTGTTTATCTCCGTCTTATCGATCTCATACCATCTCCGTAACGCATACGGCAATCCACAAACAGATACCCAACCGCTTTTCTCACGCTTTAACAGTGTTACATGCAATCCCTCTTTGACTTCGTCCTTCTTCGCCAGTAAGTTCTTCAAAACGAAAATTCCGCTAATGCCACCACCAATGATCACAACTTCTTTTGCCATTTCCCCCTTCCCCCTTCTTTGTTGCATAGAACCTGGGAGCATAAAAATTTACCGATTTTTTCACGCGCAGCTCAGCGGCACCATTCAGAGCTCCAGATGACCGCCCCCGCACTATTTTACCAGTTTCAGCTCAAGGAAAACGCCCTTATCGACCACCTTTCTTTTCGAAAAGCCCAGTTCAGGAGACGAAAGAATCGCTTCAATCTCTCGCATCATCACGGACGAATGAGCCCTGACGAGGTTGAGGAAAATAAAAGCTAAAAACCAGCCATATCTGCTCCTGAACTGCGCGTTCACTTCTTTTGTCGTGTCCCGCCGTGCGTCATAAATCCAGGCTTCACCATCCGCTTTAAGAACACGAAGAATCTCCGTGAGGCATTCCAAAGGTTTTGACCAGTGATGGAAGCTGAGCGTGCTTACGACCAGGTCAAAATCTCCCTCTTTAAAAGGTAGATCTGAGGCATTGGCATGGACAAACCTCACGCGGTCAGAATAGACCTTCCTTTTTGCATTGGTACGCGCTATTTTTACCATGGCCGGCGAGAGGTCAATACCGGTTATGTCTAAGCGCGGCGCTCTCTTTGCAATCGCAAGGGGAAGATAGCCCGGACCGGTCCCTACATCGAGAACTCTTCCGGAAGCCATCGTTGCGGTGACCTCTTCTGCCACCTCGTTATATAAATCTTTGAGAGGCAGACTTTTGAGCGCAACGAACGAGTATATCCGAGCTCCGGGGTAAGGGATGCGTTCGATCTTCAAGCGTTTGCTCATAGTGGCGTTTCCCAAAAATGGCTCTCTGGGACTTCAAAGAGCACTTTTTTGGATCTCATCGAGCACCCGGCAGAGCGCGTCAAAGACCTCGGGTATACTCGCGGCTCCATCTACCGCCCTCATCAAACCCTTGTTCGTGTAATACTCGATCAATGGCTGTGTTTGCTGTTTATAAACCTCCAACCGATTCATGATCGCTTCTTCTTTGTCATCATCACGCTGATACAGCGGCCTGCCGCACCGATCGCAGATACCCTCATGCTCGGGCGGGTTGAAGAGGATATGGTAACTCGCCCCACAGCCACACATTCGTCTCCCTGCGAGCCGTTTAATCAATTCCGCATCAGGAACATTGATAGTGAGTACCACGTCCAGCTTCTTTCCCAGCTCGGTCAAGATCACGCTCAGCGCATCCGCCTGAGGTACGGTTCTCGGATACCCATCGAGGATGAATCCCGAGGCACAATCAGGCTGCGATAATCGGTCTTTAATAAGGCCGATCAGGATATCGTCCGGTACTAATGCTCCTCGGTCCATGTAGGCTCTGGCTTCAAGTCCAAGTTTCGTCTTCCTCTTCAGATGCTCGCGTAGGATGTCTCCAGTCGAGATATGGGGTATACCATATCGCTCGGCGAGCCTTTTTGCCTGCGTTCCTTTTCCCGAGCCGGGGGGGCCAAACAAAACGATCTGCATCTCCAATCAACCTCCTCATTCCGCACGCAAGCCCCAAAGACCGCTCCTCGCATAACCTCGAGGTTATAAAAGGTCATCTCTCTGAGTATAAAAAGGCGGAGGTTGCTGAGTATTCTCCCCTGTGACGCAGGGTATTAAAATTTAGAGCGCATCTTCTAACGGTATGAGCGCGTGTATTATCCTTAAAATCCTTTAAGAGCATGATGAGGTGGTATATCCATGCAAGAACTCGTATTTCTGCACCTCTTTTATCTCCATGGCTCTATTCCCTTTGCCAGAGCATTTAAAATTCGACCAGCACGACCCGCGCAGGCGCGCCATCGCAGTTCTTCAATTTCAACGGCAGTGCGATCAAAAAATACGCGCCGGGTTCGACGTTGCTCAAATCCAGACTTTCTAGTATGATTATGTCATTTCCGGTCAAGAGCTTATGCACCGCATGCGTCTCGCTCTCAAACGCTTCGATGGAGAGATAATCGATACCGATCACCCGCACACCATGATGTACTAACAGTTCCGCAGCCGAATAATCGAGCGAGACGTACTCAGGATTAAACGCTTCTGTTTTGAGCATCTCTGAATTTCTCGTTTTAAACAGGATCCGCTTATAGGTTCTCAGGTCCACCATTCGTAACTCGTCTGCGGTAATCGAATCCGCGTCCATCTGGACAACCAGCGCCTCACCAATCAACTCATACAGACTCAACTGATCGACCCTTTTGCCAGTCTCTGTAACGTGATAGGGCGCGTCGATATGCGTGCCGAGATGGGTACCGCAGGTCAAGAGCGATACATTATACCTATCGCCGTTCTTCATTGAAGCAGCCTGCGTCAGGCTCACGCCGGGATCCTCAGGCCATTTCAGCATTCCGGTGTAAATCGAGACCGAGAGATCATAAATCTTCATCTTCTTCCACACCCTTTTATACTCCCACCTCTACCTTTATGTTCGGAACTTACCTTTCCCTTTATAATACGATTCTCTTTCCTTCACAAGTCATGGTGGAGCTAAAACCCTTCAAGGCAACGATACTGAACCCGGAGATAGCAGACCGAGCTGACCTGGTGTGCCCTGTGTACGATTCTATTGATACCTCCCAGTATGAGCAGTATGCAGCTCGAAAGAATAATGTGGTCCACGTTACCACGAGAAGAGAGGGTGTGCCGGAATCCGACTTTCTGGATTATGCAACAAAAAATTTAGAGCGCTTTTTCACCCATCGGATTTTGATCGAGCGCGCTAAGCCTTCTTTCTATATCTATGGGGTTCGATACCAGGTATCAGACGAGATTATGGAGCAGATCCCGGAAAAGGAACGAAGGGAGCTTTATTTCACGTTTGGATTAGTAGCGCTGGTACGAGTCGATAAGCTCAACGGTGACACTATCTTGGGACATGAACGGACCTTTGAGGCAAAGACGCGGGAGCGATACCATCTGATGAAGGCGTGCGGCATGAATTTCTCACCGATCCTTGCGGAATATACCATGCCAGACCATACGATCAACCGCATGTTTGAGGATTATTTAGGCTTTCGCAGACCGAGTTTGAAGATAGATGAGCAGAGAAAGCCACTGGTAGATGTCGTTTTGCAGGGGACTCGCCACCTGCTTTGGGAACTTACAGACGAAGAGCGTATTGCGCAGATTCAAGCGCTCATGAGGGACAAGAAGATCCTGATTCTCGACGGGCATCACCGCTACACCGCTGCTTATCGGTTGAGCAGCGATGCGGGTGAGGGGGTGGCATATACGCTCATGACGCTTGTGGAAGGCGGTGATCGAGCGCTGTTATTGCTGCCCTGGCACCGGTGCGTGAAGAGATGCCACAAGGAGGAACTTTGGCGACGGATACGCACGCATTTTAATGTCGAACCTTATGACCGGGGTACGGGAAATGCACGTCTCTATGCAAAGCTCAACGAACATGATGCGGATGATGGATTTGACGTGAGATTCGGGATGTATGATGGAGAGCGCTTCTATCTGCTGCGAGGCGATGAGCAGAGGGTGAGGAACCTGGCGAAGGAGCGAGGTGAACGGGTTGGGCTGGCTGTAATCAGCTTGCATGAGTGGCTTATTGAGCCCACGCTCATCGGCAACCCCGAGGATGTGGTTTTCACTGCAAGTCCCCGCGATGCGATCGAAAAAGTGGATAGCGGCGCGTACCAGGTTGCGTTTTTTCTTAAACCACTGCGTATAACCGATGTGAAATACAAGGCAGAGGTGGAGAAGAAAGGACTTCCGCAGAAGTCCACGCTCTTTCTGCCAAAAGTAGCTGAGGGTATCGTGATGTGGAAGTGGAAATCAGACCGCGCACCGGTTAATGGTTGAGGCCCGAGCTCATTTTCTCCTCGTCAAAAGATACGCGACGGTCAGTAACGCCCCAAGTGCGGGGAGTAGCTCGAACGCGGGGGTCGAACTGGATGCCGAAGAACTGCCCGGGTTACTCTCTGGTGGCGGCGTTGGTTGGGTTACAGGACTCGGTGTGCTCGATTGGGTTGCTATGGGATCAGTTGAAGGTCGTGCCTTCTCGACTTTAATTGCAAATGCGGATATCGTGTCCTGGTAACATCGCCCTTCAACCGCGATTTTGTCATCCAGGTTCAGGTCTTCCATTACCACACCATAGAGTACCACCTTGATCTCTCCCGTATCATCGTCAACCACCAACTCTGTCTTGTTGTGCGTGAGTATGATTTTACTCACATCGCCTCGTACACGGACAGGATCGCCATAATAATATGCTGGGTATTTCTTGAGTTCCGCAACGGTGGTGTCCGTGTAGCCAGATGTTGCAGCGACACCAAAATTCTTTGCATAGATCGTGTTCTTGCCTTCATAGACACCGGTCACCGTGACCCGCTGACCCCCTTGCGGGTTCTCTAAGAGTCTTGATTCATATTTGACCAAGACCGTACCGGAACCATCATCCACCGTCATGATATAAACCGTTCCCTGCCAGGATCGAACGCTGACGATCGAACCAGCCACGGTCACCTCCTGATAGATATATGAATCATTGAGATTGGCGATCGCGACGACCTCACCAGATACAACGGGCATAAGAGCGGCTATCATGGTGATCACTATGAAGATGAAGATGGTCAGGAGAGAAGGGGTAACGTTGTCTTTGGACCGCATCATAATCTCTGTTAAAATGCGCTATCTTTTCGCTTAAACTTTTCGACGTGGTAAATTTAATTTTCTACTATATGCAACTTTTATTTCGGTTATGCCGGTGTCATGGTCACCCGCGGAGAACGCACTCGAAGAGTTATAATACAGACGGAAAGGTATGAATAGGTATGGAGTTAGATCGTGAACAACTACGTACACGAATTGTTATTACTGCTGCGCTCTCCGTTTTTAGCACGCAATTCGGTGTGACGGTGATTGCACCGCTTCTTGGTATGTGGGTAGAGACCTCCGGCGCACCGTTCTTCACCGCAGCTTTGATCTTCTCCGCCTTTACGATCGTATGCCTACCGCTCGGTATCCCGGGCGGAATCCTTTCTGATAAACTGGGGCGGAAACCTCTGATTGTAGCCGGGCTGGCGCTCTATGCGAGTGCATCACTCCTCTTTCCGTTTTCAACCGAGCCGTCTGGGTGGATCGCGGTACGGGCATTACAGGGTGCAGGTGCAGGCCTCTTCTTCCCCGCAATCACGGCGTTGCTCTCCGAAGTGACGCGTTACGAGAAGCGGGGTGAGGCCATGAGCGTCTACAACATCGGTCTGGGAGCAGGCTTAGCGGTGGGTCCAGCTTCAGGCGGCATTCTCTTCGATCGATATGGCATCTTCACGCCCTTTTTGGTTTGTGCTGCTTCTGCACTTCTCAGCATCATGCTCGTGCTGCTCCTTGTTCACGAGCCAGAAGTACGGGCGCGAAGAACAGGCGCGAAGGTATTGTTACCGGGGCGTGAACGGAAGGCATTGACACGTGCTTCTCTCATCATCTTCTTCGGGATCGGGGTTGCAGCCATTATGGGTGCCCTCTTCTCGCCTTTTGCGTTCGCGCCTCTCAAGCTTTCTGCCGGGATTATCGGTACTATTCTCTCCACGATGTTTATCGTCTTCGCATTCGTGCAGGCAGGCTTTAATCGGCTGATGCAGCAGATCGGTGAACTCATTCTCTCGAATGTGGGCTTATTTTTATGCGCGTGCGGCTTGCTTGTGCTTTACTTTGCAACCACACTCGTAGAACTTTTCATCATGAGTATCTTCCTCGGTGCGGGTCTCGGTGCAGTCTCACTTGGCACGTTAACCCTAGCCTCGAAGGCCGCGGGAGAGGGAGTGGAAGAGCGGGAACGGAGGGGCAAGGTCATGGGCATCTATTACACGGTATTCTATGCGGGTCTCGGAGGAATTCCCCTTGTTTGTGGTGCGCTTTCGGAAATCTTTGGTGCACGTGTACTCTTCCTCGCGTATGCCGTGCTGCTTCTTATCGTGATGGGCGTGGTGTGGCAGTTTGGCCGTGCTTAAATCCTTGCGGATCGATTGTTCCCTCTGCTCGCTGCATGTGATCTTTCGCGGAGAACGTTCTGAAACGTATGATGAGCAGTCAAGAACGCCGTGCGGAAGTGAACTCAAATCTTTTCCGGCGCCTGTGCGATCTTTATCAACGCCTCTCTCTCTAAGAAATGGAGTTCGCCCGGAACAACGAGCACATGGGGAAGCGCGCCAAAATCGTAGGTCTTCAAACCCTCCATATAATCTGCCTTCACAACGGGCTTAGCAGACCCTGCTCGTGCAATACCCACAATGAGCGATGTTCTGAGCATGGCACCTCCCTTTTGGTCTTCAACCGCTTCGAGCAGCCGTAACGCTTCGTGGATATCCATCGAGATATCGAGGTAGAGCAGCGTATGCAATCCCCGCTCCTTATTCGCCCGTATCGTCTCGTATGGTACCTCGGATATCACCTCTTTATAAGGCGGAGAGACCGTTGCGGACTTACCAAACTTGTAATTCTGGAGCCCGCAGAGACCAGCAACTGCGGAGGAAATGGACGGTGCGTGTATGATGCGTGTCTCTATCCCCCGCTCGATCGCTCTGAGCCGCAGATCCACGTGCGTGGTGGCGATCATTGCATCCCCGCCGCTGAGCACAACCACGTTCTGGGTCTTTGCAGGCGTTAATATCAGCTTCTCTGGATATTCTTCGAGGTCGCTCCGTTGTACTAGAACAATCTTCCGGCCATACATCTTCTCCATCTTCTCGACCGTTTTGCCCCCCAGAGGCGAGGTATAAAATTCAGCATACACCAGATCCGCAGCTCTTATCGCCTCTAAACCTTTTACGGTAATGTCCTTCTCATCGTATAACCCGAGACCGACGAAGGTGAGCATTAAACTTTTCTTAAAAGAAAAGTTTATTAAAGAAAAGTTAACCTATGTTTCTCGAATTTAAGCGTGAAGTTGAGCGCGTATTGAGGGACGCATTGCAAACGGCTTCTTTGAACTGCACGGATCTGGATCTCGACTTGGAGGAGAGCGAGCATGCGGATCTCTCATCACGAGTGGCCTTCTCCTTAGCGCGTATGTGCGACAAGCCACCGGCGATCATTGCAGCGGATATCGTGAGGCATATCGCGATACCCGCCGAAGACACGTTCATCGCAGATGCCGGTGCCGTCGGACCCTATATCAACTTCTCAGTGAACGATTCCTTTGTGCATACGACCCTGGAGTGGATAAGAGGCGGTCTCAAGCAGCCAGGGCAGAAGAAAGGGAAGATTATTATTGAGCATACCTCGGCGAATCCTGATGGTCCTCTTCACATCGGGCATCTCAGAAACGCGGTTATTGGTGACGTCCTGGTAAGAGTGTTAAAGCGTGCGGGCTACGAGGTAGAGACACACTATTACGTGAATGACATGGGGCGGCAAATAGCACTGGTTGTTTGGGGTGCAGAACGAATGGCGTATGATGAAACCAAAAAGGCCGACCATGCGGTTGCCAAGGTTTACATCGCGGCAAACAGATTGGTAGAGCAGAATGCTGAATTTGTGACGGAAGTCGAGGAGCTCATGCGGAAATACGAGGCTGGCGATGAAACCGTGATACAGAAATATAACGCTGCGGTGAAGAAATGCCTCTCGGGAATCCAGGCATCCCTTGAACGGTTACAGATTCAGCATGATGTGATCGTGTGGGAAAGTGAGTTTGTGCGCGGAGGGGCGGTGGAAGCGGTGATCGAAGAGTTGAAGCAGAAAGGTGATATCAAACGTGACGGTTCTGCACTTGTGCTCCAGCTCGAGGGGATAGAAAAAGCCCTGGTAATCCAGAGGACTGACGGAACATCACTGTACACCACCCGAGATCTTGCGTATCATCGCTGGAAGGCAGGCAAAGGTGACCGGGTGATCGATGTCTTTGGTAAAGACCACGAACTGGTCTCCCAGCAATTGGTAAAAGCACTCGAACTACTGGATGTACGCGTGCCGGAATTTGTGATCTTCGAGTTCGTCTCCCTGCCAACCGGGTCGCTCTCCACGCGGGCTGGTCGGTATATAGCCGCGGACGAACTCATGGACAAGATCGAGGAGCGGGCATATCAAGAGGTGGCTAAGAAAAGGGACGATCTGGATGAACGCAAGAAGCGTGAGATCGCGCGAAAAGTGGGCATTGGTGCGCTGCGGTATGATATGGTGAAAGTGTCGCCGGATAAACATATCCTGTTCAATTTTGATGAAGCGCTGGATATCGAGAAGAAAGGTGCCCCCTTCATTCAATATGCACATGCACGCGCGTGTAGCATCTTACACCTTGCGGTGAAGCGTGGCTATGCGGTTAGCGCTTACAAGGCTCACGCAGTCACCGGGCAGAGCCCTGCAGAGGATTACAATGCCACGCTGCTTGCGCAGAGGAGCGAACGAGAGTTAATAACGAAGTTATCCAAGCTCAGTGCTATTATAGACGAGGCATCTTCCGAGCTGAAGCCGCATCTCATTGCTAAATATGCGCGAGAGCTTGCGGAAAGTTTCAATTTGTTTTATAAAGATTGCCCCGTCTTAAATGCAGATGAGGAGTTAAGAAAAGCGAGACTTGTGCTCGTTGAGTGTGCACGAATCGTCCTCAGTGCTGTTTTAGATATGCTGGGCATCGAAGCGCCGAGCGAGATGTAGATTATCCCTAAGAGGGCGCACTCGTGGAGAAACGGGGTAAAAAAGGAGGGAAAAAGATCCCCCATTTTACGCGTTATTTACCTTTTACTTAACTTATCTTCTTCTTATATCCCTTTCGATTACTCTGATTGTGTCACTGCCTTCAAACGGGGTACCATCCATAAGGTTTCCAGAGACCGTGAGTTCGACCTCAGATCCAGGTTCAATCCCACCGATGTCCTCTATCTCGAAGGTTGCGAGGTACCGATTATTGTGCGCGACCTTTCCTTTAACTGCAAATGCTCCTTCGCATACCAGCGAGCTGATGTTAACATCAGCGGCCCGGTAGCCGTACGGAAGCATGATCATCGCCGTCATTTTTCCTGAGCCTTTGAGGTTCAGCACCGCAGGCATGATAACGACCTCCGTTGTGTCTTCTCGGCCTATCACTCTGACCGTGTCACTGCCTCCAAATGGTGTTCCGTCTTTGAGCTTTCCGGTTACCGTGAGTTTTACCTCTGATCCTGGTTGAACACCGACGAGGTCTTTTCGGGCGAAGATTGCTACTATCTGTTTATTGTTGCGAGTGATCCATCCTTTGATTGCAGGTGCTCCACCACATTCCACGGTGCTGATGTCAACATCAGCAGCTCGATAGCCGTTTGGCAGCGTGATAAACGCGAAGAACCTTCCGTTCCGGTTGAGGTTCAGCGTTTTTGGTTTGATAACGACCTGAGCAGGTATAATCGCCTTTGCAGCCGCTGCTGTGGTGAATCTGCCCTCCTCGCTCTCGACGGAGTTACCGTTCTGATCCGTGCTCGCTACGAGATAGTAATAAGTTCTCCCGGGCGATAGCCCGGTGAGGGTAACGCTGTGTGCGATCACCAGGGGTACATAGGAAGCGGTGAGCGGATAGCTTCTGGACTCAGTACCGTATCTTACCTGGCTATCTGAGGGTTTATTAGTAGTCCAGGATATCGTCGCGGAATCCGTCGTTATGCTCGTTACAGCAATATCGGTTAGGGTAAGCGGTGTGGTATCACGGACCAAGGGTAACCAATCCCCGCCACTCGGTATATTCCCCGAAGCGGTATACGGAACCAAGGTATCCCCAAGACCATCATTATCAGAATCCACTCCTTCATAATCAGCCCAGTAATTCCCACCGAGATAAGGGCCACCGAGGATGTTTGGTTCCCGGGTTTTCGAGCTATTCCAGCTATTAGTTCCAGACGACCACTGCCACGCGTTTTGTGTGTTGTCGAAGTAGTTGTTATAAATGGTGTTGCCTGAGGCCTCGAGGAAGATGCCGTAGTAGGTATTCGAGTTAGCCGTGTTGCCGGCGATCGTGTTTTCGGTCGAAGAATCCAAGTAAATACCATAGTGGTTGTTTGAGGCATTATTGCCGTAGATCACGTTGGGACTCGAATAATAGAGGTAAATCCCCTGCCCGTTACGTAAGGCGAGGTTGTCAGAGATCATATTGTTTGAGGATGCTTCCAGGTAGATGCCGGCGATTTCGTTCGCGTTAACTGAGTTGCCCGAGATGGTATTTTTGTGCGCAGCACCCAGGTAAATGCCGTAGTTGCTGTTTGAATCAACGGAGTTCTTAGAGATGATATTCTCAGATGAAGAAGAGAGGTCGATGCCGGAGTTTTTGTTTGAGCTGGCGGTGTTATCGGCGAAGGTGTTCTTATTCGAACGAGAGAGATAAATGCCTGACATGCTGTGTGCGTGAGCGGAGTTATTGGAGAAGGTGTTCTCATTAGACGAAAAGAGGGATATGCCTTGGTATTGATTCCCGGTAGCGGCGTTGCCTGAGAAGGTGTTGCTATGAGAAGAAGAGAGGTAAATGCCGTAGATCGTGTTAACATCGGCAGAGTTACCGGAGAAGGTGTTCCCATTTGAGGAATAGAGCGAGATACCAGAGAATCGGTTCGAATGAGCGGAGTTGCCCGCGACGATGTTTTCGTTTGATGCATAGAGGTGAATGCCCGGGTTATTGTTCGAGTGAGCGGTGTTGCCGAAGATCGTGTTGGAGCTTGAACGCAGGAGGTAAATGCCGTAATTCTTGTTCGAGCTCGCAACGTTGCTCGAGATAGTATTCTCATGTGAGGAAGAGAGATAAATGCCGTAAAAGTTACTGCTGACATTGTTCTTCGAGATATCGCAGTGATTCACCTGGTCAAGGTATATACCTGCCGAATATTCAGTATCACTCACCTCCGTTCCTGTAACCATAAATCCTGTTATCGTCGTATAATTCGCTTTCACATGGAAGACATGGTCGTACGGATTCGCTGCTTCGACCGTAATAGAAGAATCCTCCGCGCGAATCGTTAAATGAGGCACGGTGATATCGATATTCTCCTTTGTTCCCATGCTGGTATATGCAGCTCGAACGACGATTTCATCGCCCTCCGTGGCATTATCCACCGCTTCTTGAATTGTCTGATTACCATCATCAGGTACATAAATCGTTGTTGCACCTGCGAGCGCGGTAACCAAAACGAGCACTGAAATGACGAACGTCGCGATCACCAAACCTGAGCGTACAAACGAAGCTGTAGGAAGATGGGTTTTACGGCCAATAGTTTGACGAAGGCTTTTAAAAAACTCATGGATTCTACCATTTCGTTCTCGGCTATACCCGTTTGTGGTCTGCTGCTCAATTTGCATCATGTTGATCATCTCCTCGAATATTGCTAAAATGGGTAAACGTATGGAGCTATATATCACTTCCGAACACGGGGAAAAAAATTCGTAATCCTGTAAAAAAACCTGAAAAACTTTTAATTTTTCTTGAAGTGGTAAGCAATATTCTTATAATCAAGCAGTCTTCTTACGATTTAATCCCCTGGCTTCCTGCGGTGATTATCTGATGGAACTGCTCGGGCATGCGTTCTATTCAGGGGTGATTTGAATGGCTTTGCTGCTCAAAGGCACGTGCTTACTCCGGTTCTCTAAAGGTGCCTATGCGGTACTCAGCCTTATACGGGTCATAGACCGTATTATTCCGATAATCGACTGATAAATAGATTGCCCAATAGCCATAACGTCCCTCGTCGAGAAGGATTTGGATTGTATGCGTAGTATGGAAGGCCATTTGAATAGAACGATCCTCATACGAATAGAATTTCCAGAACGGGTCAATGATGAACCAGTTCGATAAATCCCGCCAGTTACCACCCGTGTATATAATGCCGTATGCATGGATATTTGAGGATCCCCAGGCGATCGTCTTCGGGCCCAGTTCTTTATAGGCCAATCTGCAGAGATCGCGCGCGTAATGGACACAGACTGCGCTGTCATTCTTGGGCGATTCGAGGCTTGTATACTGCGTTACCCACGTCACGGTCCGATTTGGATTGAGTGGATACATAACCTCATCGAGGATCATAGCAGGCTCTTTGCTTCGATCTATCGTGTAATTGGAGAGGTTCCAGGCAGAGATGTTTACCGCAACCCGATACTGATAATCCAGTGGGACATGATCGGCGAAATAAAAAAAGTCTTTGTAATCACAGCGAAGATCCGCATTCAAATCCCAGGGTACGAACCGGTGGTATTCCTCATTGAAGTGCGACTTCAGGATATTGAGGTCCACCTGGTTGATAAAGCCATCATTGTTAAAATCAAGGTCAATCAGCGCGATGGCAGGTTGTTCTGGCTGCTCGCTGCACGCTCCGGGAGTGAACAGGTAGAAAAGCACAAACACCAAGACTAGAGATACGTTTCCAGCGAAAGAACTCAGCGTTTTCATCTGCGCGTCTCTACTCCCTCCTCATTTATGGTTTTACTCTTGCTCTTCTCCGTTAGGTGAGTATGAACACAGCGGTATAAAAATGAAACGCTCCGAGGCATGTATCAGCTCAGCAGAGGCTACTTATGTTTCTTTGGGTTCACACTGCGGTTCGATATGGATGGTCGGCTCGACATTCATTTCTCTTCTCATAGCCTCTTCTAGGCGTGTGGCCAGGTCATGCGCCTCCCTCACGGTCATTTCATAGGGGAGTTTTATATGGAGTGATACCTCAATGTGGTCGCCATATCGGTGTACATGTACATGGTGTAAGCACGAGACCGCGGGAGCAATACGCTTGGTCAAATTTTTTATTTTATATTCAAGGAGCGGATCGATTCGTTCTCCCAATAATGAACTCACGGGACCTTTTAAAATGTCATAGGTAGCGTATAGAATGAGTGCGGATACGCAGATCCCCATAACCCCGTCGATCCACCACAGATATGCGCCTGCTAATGCTCCAACCACGATTAAGCCTGAAGCGATTGCGTCACTTCGGTGATGCCATCCATCAGCCAGAAGCGCTTGCGAGTGTATCTGTTTACCGGCCCAGAATGAGAATTGCGCGAGTGCTTCCTTTAGAATTACGGATATAACGAAGATGATAATAGCTAAGGATGCGAACGCTGCTGCCTGATAGGTCTGTAACCGCAGAATTGATTCTTTGAGGAAATTGAAACCGACCAGGGCGAGTAATGTACCGATAATAATAGCGCTGATCACTTCTGCCCGTCCGTGCCCAAAGGGGTGTTGTTTATCCGCAGGCCGGGCAGCGATCATGAAACTTATCACTATAATTACTGAAGTGAATGTATCGGACATGGTATGCCATGCATCGGCGATCATTGCCACGGAATCAGATTTAAGGCCGGCCCAATACTTAAATCCAAAGAGAATTACGTTAAGTACAATCGAAAGCCAACCTTCAAGGTATCCAAGTCGCTGGGGTTTATCAGGCATATATCCATAAGATATCTCCTTGAATTATAAAGGAGCGTACCCATGAAATCTAAGCTACGTCTTCACAACCACTTTTTTCTCTTGAAGTACAGGAGCATTGAGATAACCACCGCACCGATCACCAGCCAGACGAAAGGATACCCCCACCGCCATTCCAGTTCGGGCATGTACTCGAAATTCATGCCATAAATGCCGGCTATGAACGTAAGGGGAATAAATATGGTGGCTATAATCGTGAGTACCTTTATCACCTCATTCATTTTATTGCTGATGCTCGAGAGATAGATATCGACCATTCCAGAGATCATCTCCCGGAACGTCTCTATGCTCTCAATGACCTGAATAGTATGGTCATGGACGTCTCTGAGATAAATGCTCGTAGTTGCTTGAATGAGCGGTGATTCAGCCCTTTGCAGTCCTCCGATCACTTCTCGCAAGGGCCACACGGACTTACTGAGCAGGATCAGCTCTCGTTTTAATCGGTGGATTCTTTGTAACGTTTCTGGTGTCGGATTGGTGACCAATTCCTCCTCTATATCCTCAATCTTCTCCTCTATATGTTCAAGGATAAGGAAATAGGTATCCACGATTGCATCGATTAACGTGTAGGCGAGATAATCCGCGCCTGCCTTTCGTATCCGCCCTTTTGCATTCCTGATTCGTTCTCGTATAGTAGTGAAGACGTCATCTTCACGTTCTTGAAACGAGATAACGAAATGAGAGCCGAGAATCAAACTGATCTGTTCTGCGGTTACTTCATGTGCTCTCTCCCCATAATACAGCATTTTTAAGACGATGTAGATATAATGCTCGAAATCCTCCATCTTTGGTCGCTGGTTTGTATTCAGAATGTCTTCGAGGAGAAGCGGGTGGAAGCCGAACTGTTTGCCGATCTTTTCGATGATCGCCACATCATGAAGTCCGTCGATGTTTATCCAGGTTACCGTTGGTGTATCCTTAAATGGAAAACAGTCCTCAACGCGTTCGACCTCTTTCTCTTGAAATTGCGTCTCATCATAATCAATGAGTGTAATCTTTACCTTCTCGGTCCTCCTCTCACCGATATGCATGAGTGTGCCGGGAGGAAGCCCGGCCTTCTTCGATCGTTTTCTGACGCGTTCAGGCATGCCGTTCACCTCAGTCTTAATGTTTCTACTGCTCGTGTATTCATGATTCTTTCGCAATTTCTAATAATTATATCATATCTTTGTCAGAGTTCTGAAACGAAGAGCGTCACAGAAGTGCAAGAGCCTATGAGACGTCCTTACGAATGGTATATGGGCATTAGAATGCATGGGGCCAGATGTCCTTGAAAAGGGATAAGATATCGTCTGCGGCGTTGATCTGGATATCAATGTTATTTTGATTGAAGATATCTTCAAGCTCACCTGAAACCTCACTCGAGATATAGATCCTCGAACAATTCTGTAAGAAGCTCGGTTCCTGGTCCTGAAAAATATGACCCAGCCATTCAACGATCATACGACCCGGCGGACGAATTCGACCGGTTAAGTCAACCTCGCCAGTAAAGATCGAACTGGCAGGGATGCGTTCCCGAAGGTATGAGGTCACTATGCCTAATGCAATGGGTAAATCGAACCCGATATGATATCCTCTACTACCTCGTACATAGCAATTTACTTCAAACGTCAAATTAGAGATGTCGATCTCCGGCAATTGGCTCAATACGGTAAGCAATTGCTTTAAGCGTTCCGAAGGTAAATAGGGAGCACGCAATTTAGGTCGCTCCCCATACTTGGGGATAAGAACATTTGCTTGAACTTCTGTAATCATAGGCGATCTCAGTTCATAATCATAACCAACGGTATGCACAATCACATTTGACGGTGTCGCGTAGGGCGAGGGGACTAACCTGCCCTTTTTATCCATGGTCAATGTTACGGGATCTAACCGAGCGGGGCCATATCTATTCTTGGGAACAAAGAGCGGGCGAAGTTTAAACGCTCTCCGGAGATGAATAATCGCATCTACTTCATGCTCTAAATCCTTTGGACCCGCGATTTTTCCGTCTTTTGTCACATGACCAATCAGGATCGAGGTGATCCCATGATTTTTAGCGGCGTACGTGAAGGAATACAATTTTCTATACGAAGCTCGGGCGGTTGAAGCAGTGCCACCACCTTGGACTGAGTCGATAGCAATTGCTGAGACATCTGAATATGGCTGATCGGGTAAGAAGAGATGGTGATGCCAGAATTCCAAGTCCTCAATTCTCACGAGGTGTTCTATCAAAAAATTCTCTTTTACCCGGTTTGGTAACTCTCCTTCTTCACTGAGCACGCGTTTTGCCACGGATAGCAGATCAAATTGGGTCTGTTCGTTGGTAAGGTACAACACTTTGTTTCCTTGAAGCGCCAGATCGCCGAATATCTGAATCGCTAATGTCGTTTTTCCAATGCCCGGCTCTCCGGCTAAGAGATAAATGCCCCCTTTCCTTATACCCGCGATTTCCTGAAGCCAGGGCATAGAGGGAAGATTTAAGTGTTCAATGCTCGCTTCTCGAATATCCCCCAATCTGGGCATCCACTATCCCCTCTTGTAGAACAAAAATAAGCTTTTTAATAAAAATCTTTGCATGGCTTTGGCTTTTTTGCACCCAATCAGTTCGACGGATTGGTAGCTCATGCTCCGAAAGTGGCATACCACTCCGGGCGTTCTGGCGGCTCTGACTGTAAGAGCGCTCGCCATTGCTCGTCGGTAAGCCGTTCGTGCATCGGCTGCTTGAACTCGTAATAGCTCATCACCGGACCTGCGCCCATAATTATGCTGCCGTCCGGGAGTTTATAGGCGACGACGATGATATCAACATACCCGACACCCTCCTCGAGAACCTGCTGTGTGTTTCCCTCGGTATGCACGTCCGCAACGATAGTCGTCTTCTTCGCTTTCTCATCTACCTCTTCGAGGACGCCATTCAGCTCCTCGCCAAAGTTCTCAATGAACTCGTAATCCTCCTGCGTCAGTTCCTCATTCTCCAGTTCTTTCGTCGAAAGCGCGACCAATCGCTCGAGAATTCTTTCCAAACTCTCCAATCTATTCTTTGATGCCTGATCCAGTACCTTCATCTGGTCCAACCCGTCAGTGGTCATCCGGGTTAACGCCAGCAATCGGTTGTAAAACTCGGGCACGGGCTCGACATACCCGACCACCTTCGTCTCTGGTGTCGGCATCGGCATCGCGCTTTCCGTCATTGTATAACTCTGCTTCGCATACAGGATGGTATCATGCCGTAACTCGGTCCATGAGGCGAGTGCAGTGGTGAGTGCTTTATCCTGCCATGCGGTCGTCTGCATGAAGGTTGGATACCCAGTGCCATATTCTTTGAGCAGCGGCTGGAGCGTAAACAGCCAGCTCCAATAGAGATTTTTATTCCACTCGGCATCGCTCAAGGATTTAAATTCCTCGCCCAATTGGTTATACGCCTCGTCATAGCGCTTATAATTGGAATCTTCCAGCTCATCCAGTAACACCCGGGCTCGCTCAGAACCCAGGAGTGCCATGACATCCAGGCCGCGTGGGAACCCCCTGATGGGCCTCCCAGCACCAGAAAGAACATAGGTAAATGGTTTCGGTTCTCTATCGCCCAGATACACATCGGTATACGCACCGACCAAATTTGAGAACATGTACGAATCAGGAATGAACCGCTGCCCCATCAATCGGAACCCCTTTGTAGCTTCCAGGCATTCGTCTGCCTGCTCAGGTGTGAATGGTGGCGGTATAACACACTCGCCAGTTCCGCCGTAAATTTGTGGTGCTTGATATTCAGCCAACTTCGCCTTCAATTCCCCGACCCGCGCTTCGGTTAATTTTTCAGGCTCGAAAGCTCCCTTAAACACAAAATTTATCGCCTCTCTATATTCATACGGGCCTAAATCATCTGAAAGGCCCACGTAGAACGCAGTCACCGAATATATTCGATCCCATTTCTCCTTCAGATCCTGCCGTTCGGTAAATTTCGAGGCTATGAGTGCGGCACCCATGGTTTGTATTCGAGCGTCTTCAACTGAAACTAACCCATCAGGCCCACCTTTGAGCAGGAAGCTCATCCTTCCATACCACATAAAAGCTCTGAAATAATTCTTCAGGCGCTCGCTTCGCGTATAATGCCCCCGTGGCACGTATTGCGAATAATCCTCCTTGTAGTTGAAGATAGGAGATACTGCATAGCCTTCATGCTGGTCTATTAACGCCAGTTCTTTTTCGACCTCAGATCTCACAAAATCCGGGACCTCAAACCTATAGCGTTCCAGATCCTCAGGTGCAAAGTACGCACTCGCGAAGCCGGGATCAGAACATCTCCACTCATCTCGACACAATTGATCCTCTCTGGGCTGTAACAAACTCAACCCAACCGCGAAATAAGCCGCGTTTCGTCTCGATGCCTCTTTTGAGTCGCCACTGTACCGCTTATAATCTTCGACCGATTCGTTCAGCAGCATCAAGCTGATGTCCCAGATAGTAGTGTAAAATTCGCGTTCCTCGATTTGCCTGAGTGTCTCATCAAATTGGATATGATACAAATGCAAGAGCGAATCCGAAGTAATGAAAATAGGTATTTCGTGCTCCTTCAGTGCTTTATAAGGCTCAGTAATCTCCTCCTCATGCGGGTTGAACGGGTTGCGAATGATCACAAACCCGTTCTTCTCCAGGAGTCGCCGCGCGTCTTTGGAGAGCGTGATGGTGGTCGAGAAGTCGTTGAAGTTATGAATCTTGTCGGTTTCCAGTGGCAGGTTATACTGCGATGTTTCTAAGGTGATATTCAGAGCTGGTAACGAATAATATTCGATGAACGGCATCCTTTCATCTGCTGGAATGCCAGATAGCTCGATGGCTTCCGTTTGCAATATGGATACCTCCTTTTGGGGTTGAGGTGGTGATGGCTGGGTACAGCCGCTGAGACAGAGTAAGCTGACAACGGCGCATACTAAAATCACGCGAGCATGAGACAGTCGACCATTCATTATGAACCATATGGTTCGAACCTTTATAAAATTATCTTCTCAAAGAACTGTTTCTCTTTATTTATTCACATACAGTGACCACCATGCTCAAGGTAAAGCCACTGGCATTTGACAGCTTTGGGGTGCGGTCGATGGCAACGTTTGTGGAGACGGATGATGTAGCCGTGCTCATAGATCCAGGCGTCTCATTAGCACCGATTCGATACAATTTACCGCCGCATCCGGTAGAGGAGCAGCGGATGGCCGACTGCTGGGCTGTTATAAAGGAGCACGCAGCGCGAAGTGATGTTCTCGCCATCACGCATTACCATTATGACCATCATGACCCTGACGAGCCGGAGGTCTATAACGGCAAAATTGTGTACCTCAAGCATCCGAAGGAGAAGATAAACCGGAGCCAGGCTGGTCGTGCCGCGTATTTCCTCGATAAGCTCACGGGCATACCACACTCTATAGAGATCGCAGACGGGAAGGAATTCATGCACGGCTCGACGCTCATCAAATTCTCACCACCGGTTTATCACGGCACGAACCCGAAGCTCGGCTACGTCATTGAGGTGAGCATTGCGTGCGGTGGTGAGAAGGTGGTGTTTACGAGCGATGTTGAAGGTCCTTCGGTCGACGAGCAGGCGGACTTTATTATCCATGAGAATCCAGACCTCGTGATACTCGATGGACCGATGACCTACATGCTGGGCTTCAGGTTCTCAACGACCAGTTTAGCGTTGTCCATAGCAAATATAACCCGCATAATACAGGAGACCGCGGTCAACACCCTGCTGGTGGAGCACCATTTCATGCGCGATCTGAAGTACAAGGAGCGGATCGCCGAGGTGTATGACTGCGCTGCGGATCGGGATGTAAAGGTGATAACCGCGGCCGAATATCTGGGCCGAAGTATAGAGATGCTCGAGGCGAGAAGAAGAGAGCTCTACGAATAAGGGGCCAGACCCCCCTTATCAACCCTCCCAAACCAAAAATTTGGTACAGCCCTTTTCTAAAGGTGTGATTTTGGATCAAACCTTTTTCTAAAAGGGTTGACTTATCAACCCTCCCAAACCACAAAGAGTTTTGGATTGAAACGTTTTCTAAAAGGTTCGATGGACCAAACTTTTCTAAAAACTCTCTTTCTTTTTACAAAAGAAAGCATCTTTACGAAGAAAGAAAACTTTTCACTCCTTCCTGTTGGGTCAACAATTACGTCCTCAAAACTTTATAACCGATGATCGTCGAATGTTTGTTATGCAGCGGATTTCGCTCTTACAAATCGCTCCGACGTTAGCGGATTTTTTCGGTATCCAGCTTATTTCTCGCGCCCGCCCGGTCGAACAGATACTTGAATTCACATATTCGCGCAACCCGGTCCCTCCTGTTATGGTACTGGTAGTGATTGATAGCCTCGATTGCCACTTTTATGCCACCTATGCAGTAGAGCTAGAGGTCCTCCATCATCTGGTGGAACGAGGTGGTCTCTTATTCGAATGCGAGACGGTAAGCAACCATACCACACCGGCAATAGCCTCGATTCTCACCGGGTTACTGCCCGAAACGCACGGGATTGTTACGAGCGAAGATGTGGGCAAATCGAAGATCAACTCCATTCTGGAGATACTTGATGAGCACGGCACCCCAACGGCCGTGGTAATGGAAACAAATGGCACAAAACCGCTTGCAGGAAGAATAAGCTATGTGTTCGCAGTTGATGATCGCGAGGATATCGGTGAATATGACGAATTGATCAAAGCACATACGATTACCGTATTGCAGAAGCCTGAGGTACGATTAGTGGCCTCTCATCTGCGTGCGATTGACCGTTTTTCACATAGGGGCTGGGATCTGCGGGTCGCGGCAAAGGTGACCAACGAAAATATGCGGGCAATTGCAGAGGCGGTAAGCGACCGAAACGGCATGCTCTTGATTTGTGGCGATCATGAGATGCACCTGAAGAATAAGAAGCGCGAGACAGGACCTGCAACGGTGCCGTTGATTGTTGCGTGTCCTTAATTAGCGGATACAGTAAAGCGAAGGAGGCGGAGGGTCGAATGGGAGCTAAGAAAGCGTTGAAACTAGGCGTGGCGCTTACCGATCCCGAGGACTGGACTGCACGGGCATTTGTGAAGAGCATTGAGAAGCGGGGCGCTCAACCGGTTCCAATTAACCTCTCAACGCTAAGCGCATCCATCTCGAGCGCCGATTTTTCGGTCTTCAATGCTGACTTCAAAGGCTTGAAACTCGATGCGCTTCTCGTGAGGGACGTCGGCATCAGTTTCTCCTTGGAACCTATTTCGTTTAAGTATGATCTGCTTCGACAATTTGAGCATTCCATACCCGTGATGAATTCTCCAACGGCAATCCAGAACGCGGCAAACAAGTTCTTCTCATTCTACCTCTTCAAACGCGCGCACCTGCCTATTCCCCGCACGGTCATTACGTCGGAATCAGACGTTGCGCTGAAAGCGATCAAAGAATTTGACTGTGTTTTAGCAAAGCCGATCTTTGGCAGTCAAGGAAAAGGGATTATCAAACTCGAACTTTCGCAGCCCGATTTGGAACAGAAACTTAGAGAGTTACTGAACGAACGAGGAGTGCTCTACTTGCAGGAGTTCGTGCCTAACCCCGGCCGCGACATTCGGGTGTTTGTGGTGGGTGAAGAGGCACTGGGTGCGATTTTTCGGGTCGCGCTCAGCGACTCAATTGTGAGCAATTTGAGTCAGGGTGGAACTCCGGTTAAGTGCGAGTTAACAGGAGAGCTGGAAGAGCTTGCGATACGGGTGACCAAAGCTATAGGTGCGGATTTCGCGGGCGTTGACCTTTTAGAAGGCGAAGAGGGATTAGTTGTGCTCGAAGTTAATGGGACACCATCCGGGAAGGGGATAAACCAGGCGTGTGGGATTGATGTCACGGAACGAATTGTTGATCTGCTGCTCGAGCGGGTTGGCGCTGGAGGGATTTAGACAATGGAAGCGCCAAAAACCTATGACAATTTTCCTGCATGGATCGCTATTCTATCCAATCTCGTCTCTCTATCGATCTATACCCTCGGAGCGTATATCCTGGCGGGATTTGGAATCCTCTTCGCGATCCTCTACCTGCTCTATTGCCTCTGGCTTGAAGTTCAGATCCTCAGAAAAAGTTGCGTGGACTGCTATTATTATGGCAAAGTGTGCGGGTTGGGTAAGGGCAAGCTCTGTCCGTTGCTGTTCAAACAGGGCGATCCCAAAAAATTCGTGGAGAAGGAAGTTACATGGGCTCAGATACTGCCCGATTTCATGGTCTTTATCATCCCACTCGTCGGTGGCATTATACTTTTGGTACGAGATTTCACCTGGCTTCTGGTCGCACTCCTCATCATTCTGGGAATTCTTGCGTTTGGTGGCACCGCACTTATTCGAGGCTCGTTCGCCTGTAAGTATTGCAAACAACGAGAGATCGGGTGCCCGGCCGAGCAGTTATTTGGTGGTAAGGAGAAGCTGTGAAATGGTCTCTCAACAAAGTATCTCGAGTCCGACATGGAACTTCTTATGCCCGCACCACCTGCAATTTTCTCATTGCCCATCACAACTCATACCCCTCACACCTGCTGGAGATCTTGAATACGCTTTTCAATAGCAGCAATATCATCTTCTGAAAATGCGGGATCGCTCCTGCCAAAATATACCGCCTTTTTCCATTCTTCTATCGCTTTACGTCGCCATTCATCGATATTAGACCCGCTTTCTCCCATTTTCGCTTCGTAAACCATTGCGAGATCGTGGTGAGCAGATGCATAGTGCGGTATAAGTTTTAGTGCTCCGAGATGCTTATTTATCGCCACATCATAGTTCCCAGTCAACGCATAATAATTTCCAAGCCCATTGAGCGCCGCAGCGATATTCCGTACATCTTTAGGATCTTCAATTGCAAGTGCAATTTCAAATTTCTCTTTCGCTTTTTCCAGGTACTCTTCTTCCCGATTTACCAGATACAGATTTTTATAAACATAGCCCATGATTACCAAAGACTCGGCAATCGATTGGTAGTGGAAATATGACTCTGCTTTCTTTGAATCTTCGATAACCTCTTCATAGCGTCCTTTAGTTAAGTGGTCCAAAGACCTCGTCGCATAAATTGTGCAGAGCAGATTCCGCGCCTGAAGACTATTAGGATTTATCTCAACAGCATTTACGAGATAACTCTCGGCAGTACTGAAGTCCCTTTCGTAATAAGCAGAAAGTCCCAGCGTATAATATGCATCTGAAGATAATCTTGCACCGCTTGACTCCGCCTCTCTAATTCGTGACAAATGATTGTCTATTTGTTCTCGTAATTTTTCCGGAATATCTTCAAATCTTCCTTGCTTTAATGACGAACTATAATCATTGTAAATTAGATTAATTTGATATATATGTTCGCCAATCGCAACTTGTCCAGACACATCGCGAACGGATACCGATCGCGCTCTCGAACCTGCTCTTGATTTTAGAGGGATCCGGCTCTTCCTTTTTAGCCTCTTTAATTGCAGCCGTAACATCACCCTTAACAATGCTCAGCTCATCTCCCGGGAGGTCTAATTCAGCTATTTCTTTTTGAAACGCTATCAAACAGTTCAGGAGTTCTTGCTTATCAAAAGTAGACAGGGTTTGTGTTTGTATAATATTTTTACCTATAGCTACCTGACCACTGCCACCACTAATAGTAACGTTACCGCCCGCGGTGATCCCTGGCCCGCCAATAACCTTTTTATTCGATTCTTTCTCTTCTGTCATCATCTACCACCGAGTTATCCCATAGCTTTTATGGTATAAAGAGGTATTGCTTATGCAACAGTTTCACCTTCGCCTGCTTCATCGCCGTGCGTAAAAGCTCGGTCGTTTCGTCCATCGTCTTCCGGTCCACCGGATAGGGCACCCCGTCTTTCCCGCCAAAGGCGAACGAGAACTTCACCGGGTCTCGCCAGCTCGGCGGCTCACCATAGATCAACTCCGCGATAAGTGCTAATGCACGCACGGTCGCAGGTCCTATACCACGTATGCATAAGAACTGCTCATAATTCGTCGGCTGCTGCTCATACGCTTCTCGGAGTGCATCCCAGTTCACTCTGCTCGGCAAACGGTATCGTACCTCTTCTTGTGACACGTCACCTTCCTTTTCGAATTCCAGCGCCGGCATACCGAACTCAAGAAGTGTTCGTTGATCGCTCGTTATCCTCTTATCCTTCCTGCTGCTCAGTTCTTTATACACACGCGCTAATTCTCGTGGCTCGGTCTTCGCTAAATCCACTGAGGTCCTTCTGCATCCTCTGCTCTCTTTTGACGTCATATCGAGCACGGTATCGTGCGGGACACCAATAATGCCCTGATGCGGCTCTTCTTCATACGTCTTTACCGACAAGGAGAGCCAGTGATATCGCCGTGCATACCGCTCGCTTGGATTCATCCCCTGCTGGACGACTGCCCACTCGCCTTTCTCAGTGATGAACATCGAATGATGATACAATTGATACCCATCCTGTATGCACGCATTATCCACCTTTGCGGATATTCTGCTCGCATACTTCAGCTCTTCCAGCTTTCCATCGCTGAGCTTCAGCTTCTCGCCCAGCGCATCGATATCCGCTAACGTGTTTCGTGATGCCTTGCCCTTCCCACCAGCGATACCAAACCCAAATTCTTCAGGATCGATCACCGATTTCAAAACGCCGCAGACCACCGTGGTAGTTCCGCTGCTGTGCCAGTCATACGCCAGTGCACAGGAGAGTGATTGGAACCAGAGCGGGTCAGCCACTTTCTCGATTGCGCCATTCACCCCGTATTCGTCCACAATCAGCTCGAAGACCGCATGGGCTAGCCGTTTCATTCTTGTCAGCAGCCATTGCGGTGCTTTTCCACCGTGCAGTGGCAGATCGACAACGCCCTGCTTCTTCACCGTGTGAGACCCCGTCCCTTCTTACCTGCTGTGGTCTTTCCTCTATAAACCCGCCGTTTATGTGAAGGCCCGCAAATCCAATTCAAACTTTTATCCGATTTTATTTCCGGATTGGCAGGCTCAACGAGGATTATCTCATACCATTTCCGCTTGCCATCTTCTGCAACCCAGTAAGAATTAAGAACCTCCATATTGGGATATTTTCGCGCAGCACGCTCCTCCGCTATTCGCTGCAAGCTCTTCTTCGGTGTTATTTTATGCACACCCATTCCCTTCGTTTTTCGTCCGCGATTCGGTCTTGAGATCCGCCGTCCACCCCTTCGCACCTTTGCGCGCACTACGATGATGCCATGTTTCGCTCTGTAGCCCAAAGCACGTGCGCGGTCCAATCTAGTTGGTCGTTCTACCCTAATAACCGCGGGCTCCTTCCGCCATTCTATCAATCGTTGCTCCCGGAGCTCGCCGAGGTATGCGGCTTTCGGACTCTTCCAGGCCTCGCCTATATAGGTATAAAAGGACTTGCTCATCTTTTCTGTCCTCCCTGCTCACTGAATAGCGACCTGAGAATAAATAATAGAGGAAGAGAAATAAAGATATATGCTATACTGGCATTCTATTCATAAGGATCCAAGGAGCTGCGAGCCAACCGAAAAGTAAGAAAGATAAGAGTGTGATGGAGATGGTGAATAAGCCTAAGCCGTTAGACGTATTGAATAAATCGCTCAAATCGCCGGTAATCGTGAGAATCAGAGGTGGCCGGGAATTTCGGGGAACCTTAGAAGGATATGATCTGCACATGAATCTCGTGTTGAGCGATGCAGAAGAGTTGAACAGCGACGCTTCAGTCAAGAGCATTGTCGGCGAAATTCTGATGCGGGGTGACAACGTGGTGTATATCTCGCCAACGGTGAGAAGGGATATCGAAGAAGACGAGAGTGAGAGTAAGGGCAAGGAAGCAGGAGAAGAAGAGCCATGGTAAAGGGAACACCCTCGCGGGGTAAACGGCAAAAGAGGTCGCATATCAAGTGCCGGAGGTGCGGCAGCGTCTCGTTTAGTCTGCATGCGAGATACTGTGTTGCCTGCGGATTCGGGAAATCAGGACGGATGCGAGAGTATAAATGGCAGGAAAAGAAGCCGTGAAGCTCAAAAGCGCTCACAGCCGAGGTAGCTGAGTGGACTAAAGCGCCGGCCTTGAGAGCCGGTGTCCCGATGGGACACAAGGGTTCAAATCCCTTCCTCGGCGTTCTTTTGTGGGCTTGACGCGATAAGGGAAGTCAAAATGGAAGAATATCTTAATCTTTTGGACCGTGCTTTGAAGCAATTACCGAGTATAAAGGTCAGCGACTCTCGGTTCGCGCTCCCCGCACGCAAAGTGTTCATCGAGGGAAAGACCACGATCTTTGATAATTTCGATACGATCTGCAATTACCTCAACCGGGAAAAGGAGCATGTCATGAAATTTTTACTGAACGAACTGGGTACTGCTGGTAAGCTCGCAGGCGACAGGGCGATTTTTCAAGGCAGATTCTCACCGGACGAGGTCGAACACCAGATCCAGAGATACCTCCATGAATATGTGCTCTGCTGGGAATGTAAGAAACCGGATACGCACTTCACGAAGATCGACCGCATCTGGGTGCTGAAGTGCGATGCATGCGGTGCTGTTCGCCCTATTATGAAGCGAAGAGGCGGGGCGGTACAGAAATAACCGACGCCGATGTTTACTTCCCTTCCCGACGCAGTGTCACCATCTTCAAAACCCGGCCCTCTTTACAGTCCGAAGGCGCATCACCGATCACCTCTAAAATCGTGCATCGATCACCCTCTTTGAGACCCGCAGGATGGCAGGCGTCAAAGAGCCCGCAGTTGGATGCTTTGCAATTCGGGGGCTCAAACGCGAATTTAGAGTTTTTAAACGCATACGTCGCGTCGATCGCCACCGGGATACTCGACTCTCTCACTTCGACGACCGCTACCCCATCTTCATGAATAAAACACTCATGTTTGATCTCATTTCGTACCTTCTCGATCGTATACCTGCGGTCAAGCTCGAGGTTCGTGCACGCATTTTTCAACCTGCACTCGTCGCATTTCTTCGAAGCCCCTAAAAAAATGAATTCTTCCCCTTCTTTTGCTAATTTAGTCCCAATTAACGTTACTACCCTCCCCTCTCCCATTTTTTCTTCCCCCTCGGTATCTTTATTCTCAAGTTGTTCCATACCCACCGAATTTCCTTTCCTCTTCCTGCTCTTCGCTCTTCTATCCACGTTTACGCTACTCGATCACCTGGGTAACCAGGGCGAGCTTCTCGGCAGCTTCATACGTGAGTCCTGAATCGCCCAATATGGTATATCTCCGCGGATTTATTTTATGCGCGGACGTGAGCGCTTCGATAATATACTCCTCCTTTATCCCCAATTCCTTGGCCGTTGTGGGCGCGCCTATCTCCTTCAGCACATCCCGAATACGCTGCCAGTTCTCCCCGTAGAGGTAGGTCATCATGATCGTGCCAAGACCACATTGCTCACCGTGTAACGCGGGTCTTTCCAAAATCATATCCAGAGCATGACTGAATTTATGCTCAGAGCCGGAAGCAGAGGCGGATGAGCCTGCAATGCTCATGGCCACGCCACTGGAGACCAGAGCCTTTACCACCGTCCAGACCGATTTTTCTTCCCCTTTCCCTATCTCCCGCGCGTTCTCCAATATCATATTTGCCGTCATCTCGGAGAGCGCAGCCGCATAATTGCTGAAGCTCGCGTTCCTCAACCGATGTGCAAGCTGCCAATCCCGTACCGCGGTATAGTTGGCAATGATATCGCCGCAGCCTGCTGCGGTAAATCGATAAGGAGCCGAGAATATGATCTCTGTATCGGCGACAATAGCGAGCGGCGCATGGGTCGGGATAGAAACCGGATTACCTCGTTCCTTATCCTTTATTGATGCGCGTGGGGATGCTATCCCGTCATGGGATGCGATCGTGGGTACCGAGATAAACGGGATGTGGAGCTCATACGCCGCGATTTTACCAGTATCAATGATGCGTCCGCCACCAACGCCGAGCATAAACTCCGTTTTATTCTCCAGTGCCACTTTCTTCACGCTTTCAATATGCTCTCCGTTGACAGCACCCACTTCGATGAGATCGATTTCATACCCCGCATCAGCTAACAGTGCACCGACCTTATCCCCGGCGATCTTTCGGGTGTGGCAACCGGTAACCACAATCGCCCTCTTTCCTACCTCTAAATGCTTGCAGACCGTGCCTATCTTCTCCAAGACGCCATGCCCAATCAAGACGTCGCGCGGCAATTGCATCCATTTCTCTTTCTCAAAACTGTCCATTGCCCAGCCCCTCGACCGCTCTAGCCTACGTGGCGATGATTCAATACTTTTTACCTTCTTATACCTTTTTACTAATAAAAGATTGATGATAAAAAGCTATCCCCTCAAAGAACGATTGGTAGTCGCGTGGTGTCGAGCTCTTTAACGCAATCCAAAACGGCAGTCTCTCGTTTGACCGATCACGCTCCATCATATCCATAGGGGAAGAATAGATCGGTGTATACAACGTTTATGTTTGCCGAGCTCTCTATCATTTTTATACACTCCGCCTGTAGGTCAAAGTGGGTATTGAACCATGAAGGTAAGATGGATAAACTTGATGTCCTCCTCGAGCACTTCCCGCTCTATAGTGAAGATCTGGGGATAGACCTGAAGGAGCCCGCGGGCAGGTTCAAATGGTTTGTAGCCGCTCTTCTCTTTGGCGCGCGGATAAGCGAGAAGATCGCGGCGAAGACCTATAAACGGTTTGAAGCGTATGGACTTGACAGCCCTGAGAAGATCATCGCCGCTGGTTGGGACGAACTGGTCAGGGTTTTGGATGAAGGTGGGTATGTGCGCTACGACTTTTCTACCGCGACGAAGTTGCTCGGGATAATGGACGCGCTCCGGGCGAGATACGGCTCTTTGGAAGAGCTTTATGAAGGCGCGGTGGATACCGAGAACTTGAAGAAACGGTTGCTGGCGTTTAAAGGTGTCGGTGCGGTAACGGCACAGATATTCTTACGAGAGTTGCGGGGTGTCTGGCAGATAAGCCCGGAGGTCTCGACGCGAGCTCAACTCGCAGCGAAGAATCTGGCGATAAATCTCCATGAATTGGAGGGTGAAACGCTAGCGCGTGTTGAGACTGCACTGGTGAAACTCAGCCTACGGTACTGCGCGAAGAAGCGATGCGATGAGTGCCCGGTGAAGGATTTGTGCAAGCAGGTGTAGATCCGCGTTAACAGTAAAATCACAATCGGTTGCCCTCAGCGCGCGTTTCATCTCCCAAGCCCCCCGAAGCCCATAAACTCCTTCTGTTGGGGTTTATTTATGAGACTTTTATAGCTGCTCTGCTATAGCTATGGCTATGGACAAAAATGAGATAGTGCTCAAGGTAAATCGAGTTTACAATCCGCCCCGAGCTATTGTGGACGGCTCGTATATCAAGCCTGAGGAGTACGAGCGGTTATATGCGGAGTCTATAAAGGATCCTGAATCGTTCTGGGCAAAGATTGCGGAAGAAGAGTTACACTGGTTCAGGAGATGGGACAGGGTACGAGCAGGAGACCATCCATACTACCGATGGTTTGTGAATGGGAAACTGAACATCACGTACAACTGTCTCGATCGGCATGTCAAAGCGGGAAAACGGAACAAGCTCGCGTATATCTACATAAATGAAGAGAATCACGAGGTCAAGGTTACGTATGGCGAGCTGCTGGATATGGTGAACCGGTTTGCGAACGGATTGAAGTCGCTCGGTATTCAAAGAGGAGATCGAGTTGCGATCTATATGCCGTTAATTGTGGAACAGATCGTGGCTATGCTCGCCTGTGCGCGAATTGGCGCACTTCATTCCGTCGTCTTTGGCGGATTCAGCGCTCCTGCACTGAGATTGCGAATCATGGATGCACAGGCAAAAGTGGTAATCACCTCTACGTGGACCAAACGGCGCGGGAAGAAGATCGATTTAAAGTCCTCGGTTGATGAAGCGGTTGCGGATTTACCCTTTCTCGAGAAAGTGGTTGTTGTTCAACGGGAAGGAGATGATTATGAACTGGTGGAGAAGGAGGTGGATTTTCACGGGCTGGTAAAGAGCCAATCGTCGGTCTGCGAGCCCGAGGTGATGGATTCCGAAGATCCGTTATTTATACTCTATACGTCGGGAACAACTGGTAAGCCCAAGGGAGTGCTTCATACCGTGGGTGGATATAACGTTTATACCCATTACACGACAAAGATCGTGTTCGATCTACATGAGAATGATATCTTCTGGAGTACCGCGGATCCTGGATGGATAACTGGACATAGTTATCTCGTCTACGGGCCTTTATCGGTCGGTGTGACCTCGGTGATCGCAGAAGGTGCGCCGGACTATCCGGATCCGGGCTGGTGGTGGTCTATTATTGAGCGATACAAGGTGAACGTCTTTTATACCGCGCCAACTGTGGTACGATTATTCATGCGGTATGGCGAGGAATGGCCGAGGAAGTATGATCTCTCGTCATTGCGGATACTCGGCTGTGTTGGTGAGCCGTTGAATCCAGAGGCATGGATCTGGTTTTATGAACAGATTGGAAAGAAGAACTGTGCGCTGATTGATACCTGGTGGCAGACCGAGACGGGCGGGCATATGATAACCACGATCCCGTCCTACGCGGCGAAGCCGGGAAAAGCGGGAAAACCATTCTTTGGTATCGTTGCGGACGTGGTTGATAAAACCGGTCAGCCGGTCGCCCCAAACACCGTCGGCTCTCTGGTTATCAAACAACCCTGGCCCTCTGGACTCAGAACCTGCTGGAATGAGCCTGAGCGATATGAGAAGTACTGGAAGACCATCGCACCGTATTATCTCGCGGGAGATCTCGCAACCAAGGATGAGGATGGGTATATCATGTTCCTTGGACGCGCAGACGATGTGCTCAATGTCTCCGGGCACCGGATAGGCACCGCGGAGGTCGAAAGTGCGTTGGTATCACATCCTGCAGTTGCGGAAGCCGCGGTTATCGGGAAACCCCATCCACTCAAAGGTGAGAGTATCAAAGGGTTCCTGATACTCAAGCACGGGCAGGAGCCGTCCGAACTGCTCATAGAGGATTTAAAACTCCATGTGAGGCGCGAACTGGGCAGTTTAGCCGTTCCAGATGAACTCCAGGTTCTTGACTCGCTTCCGAAGACGAGGAGTGGGAAGATCATGAGACGCGTACTGAAATCGCACGAACTCGGCATGGAGGTTGGCGATATCTCAACCTTGGAAGATTGAATATACGGTTGATCGGAGGAATGATTAAGGAGCGCATGCAACAGGGAGGATAGTCTATGTCTATAGCGTTTAAAAGCGAACATAAAACCGTGGAAGTTCGGACAGCCGAAGGGCGACCGATGAGCTATGAGTTAGAATATCGGTGGGATCCACTCACCTCACGGCTCGCGGTCCTCTGTCCACATCTGAAAGAGAAATGGACCGAATTGTACAGCCTCCGCGATGAGGAGTGGTTACAGGATATGGTAGAGGCCTCACGTGCACACTGCCGCTTCTGTCGTCCCACAATTGATACTGTTGCAGCGCGGTTCTCGCCCCACCAACTTGATGACGAGCTGCTCAGGCTTGACGGTGTCTATGTCTTTGCAAATCTCTTCCCGCGGACGGATTTCGAAGCGGTGATCACCTCGCCCGATAACCATTATCTCAAGCTCAACGAGTTCACGGCGGACCTGCTCAGCACGTTTCTCACCGCGGCCGGTGAGTGTATAAAGCGGGCAGTTCGCAAGAGTGATAAACTGCTCTACCCGGTTATCGGGTGCAATTATCTCCACTCCGCGGGTGCCAGTCTCATCCACTTCCATATGCAGCTTTCGATCCAGGAATACCCCTTCGAATACCTCAGGAGACTCATCGACTCATCCACGCGTTATGAGCTCGCTGAGCATACAAACTTCTGGGTCGATCTGATGCATGGTAATAAGAGCAGGGAAATAAAGCGAACGAATAATCTCTATTGGTACACGCCCTTTGCACCGACGGGCTTCTGCGAGGTGGATGCTCTCATAACCAGACCCCATCTTCTGAGTTTTACTGCGGAGGATATCCATGATCTTGCTGAAGGGCTCTCGACAATCTTACGCTATTACCATGATCATGGATTTGCAGCGTTCAATTTCATTCTGTATTCGGATAGGTTAGACTCGGAACATGGCACTCTCCTCTCAGGGCTCCAGATACTTGCACGACCCAACCCGCGGCCCAATTACCTCAGTATTGATACCTGGTACATGCCCTTCTTATTACAGCAGGCCATTGTGCTCGAGCGGCCCGAAGAGTTAGCGCGAGACCTGAGAACATACTTTTAGTTCCTTAAAGGAGCGGATACAGCCACGGAACTCATTGCAGGCGAAGACAGGTATTTAGAAGCTCGATACCTCGCCAATTCGGAAGAAATGCGAAATGAATTCGATACGCAGGGTTTGGACGAACTTCAGCAGCCGAAATCAACAACGATGCTTTTATATATAATACAAATGAGTAGAACTAAGGTGGTGATACGATGAAAAAAATCGCGATTCCGGGCATGATCATAACCTACAGTAGTTTCCCTGTATCCTTCCTCATGGTAATTTCCTGGAGTATGAGTGTATTACTGCAGGCGGTTTGTGCTGGAATAATCTATGCGCGGTTGACTAAATAACTTAAAATTGATGGAACGAGCGAGGGGGAACTACTTATCTGTCCGTACTCCTTCATTGATGAGCAATGAAATATGCAGAAGCACGGTTAGGCCGGACGTTTATTATACGGCTTGAAGATGGTGAGATCCTGCACGAAACGATTGAAGCATTTGCCCGCGCACACGCGATTACTGCAGCGGCTATCATAGCACTTGGTGGCGCAGACGAAGGGAGCAGACTTGTCGTTGGGCCTGAGCATGGTCGAAGTAAGCCCGTCTCACCAATGGAACATATTCTGGCTGATGTGCATGAAATCGCGGGTGTTGGAACTATTTTTCCTGATAAAGATCGTAACCCTGTGTTGCACATGCATATCGCCAGCGGTCGGAACGAATCGACCATAACGGGCTGTGTTCGCCGTGGTGTGAGGGTATGGCAGGTCCTGGAGGTTATCCTCTTTGAATTGCATGATACCCGCGCATGCCGCATCTTTGATACGCAGACCGGCTTCGAACTCCTCGAGCCATAATGGGAGTGAGGCATTATTTCTAAAAAGCGGGTATTCGAAAAGGTTAAACTACCACCTTGTTCTTAGGCTTTGGTAGACAGCGAAGCGCACGTGAGAGGAGTCGTGTGAGATGGTAATTTTGAGCACGATATTATAAATAAATATGGGAATAATTGCAATTTTAATTTCAAATGTATATAATTTTCTTTAAACTAAAGAAGTTTTTAAAAGGGATGCGGAGCGTTGGTTACACAGGAGGGAAGAAAAGATGAAACGCATGGGGAATAAGAAGATGTATGAGGGCGAAGGGGAAGAAGAAACAAGGACGGTGGAGAATGAGGATTTAGAGAAGACCCTGGAGCAGGCACGAACAATCATTAAAGTAATAGGATGCGGGGGGAGCGGAACCAACACGATCCAGCGGATGATTGAGGAGGGTATTTTTGGTGCTGAGTTCTTTGCATTGAACACGGATGCTCAACATTTGTTGTTCTCGAAAGTGGACAGGAAACTATTGATAGGAAAGCGGGTCACGCGAGGACTAGGAGCGGGAAGCATTCCTCGGTTGGGCGAGGAGGCAGCGCGGGAGAACGAAACGGATATAAAAGGAATAGTTGAGGATGCGGATATGGTCTTTGTCACCTGTGGCCTGGGTGGTGGTACGGGGACAGGTGCTGCGCCCGTGGTTGCACAAGCAGCGCAAGAAGCCGGTGCGCTCACCATCGGTGTGGTTACAATCCCATTCAGCGCTGAAGGCGCGGTAAGGATGGAGAACATGGCGTATGGACTTGAGAAGCTGCGTGAAAATACCGATACGTTGATCGTGATCCCGAATGACAAGCTCCTGGATGTCGTGCCGCGATTGCCCTTGAACGAGGCATTTCGATTCGCCGACGAGGTGCTGATGCGATCAGTAAAGGGACTTACCGAGCTGATAACCAAACCAGGGCTCATCAATCTGGACTTCGCGGATGTGAGGACCGTGATGAAGGACGGTGGCATGGCAATGATCGGATTTGGGGAAGCGGAGGGCGAGAATAAAGCGGTTGAATCAGTGCGAAAAGCGGTAAGCTCGCCGTTGCTCGAAGTGGATGTGACTGACGCGAAGGCCGCACTGGTCAATGTGATTGGTGGCGAGGACATGACGGTCGAGGAAGCAGAAGGAGCACTTCAGGAGGTTTATAAGATGATTAACCCCGAAGCGCGAATTATCTGGGGTGTACAGATAAGCCCGGAGCTGAAGAGCATGATACGGACGTTACTCATCGTCACTGGTGTGAAATCAGAGCAGATTTATGCACGTAAGGTGGTCAAAAAGGAGAAGTTTGGCATTGAGATAGTGCAGTAAGACGCTTCTGAATAACTATACGAGTGGTCGGGAATTTTGCATACGGTATTGTAAACGGTGGTCTGCTTGAGGAGCAGATGACGCTGGAACGCTGTGGTGAAGCGTACCGTACATAAATGAGTCGAATTGGGGGAGGCATTCCATGTTTATGGAGATGGGTGCTAAAGCTCGGAAGTTTGGGGCGTATGAAAAATCTCTAAAAACTATTGATTTAGAGTTACCTGACGAAAAGCAGGAAAGTATCGAGAGAGGACATGAATTTGAACGATATGTAGCACAGATTTTCTCTAAGCAGAATAAATACTTTTCAATCGAACAGTGGACATATGATTACTACAATAAAACAAATGGCATCAAAGTTGAAAGCAATTTGAATCCAGACCTAATTATTCGATATAAACCCACAGATGAAAAGTTTGCTGTAGAGTGCAAGTACAGGTAAAATCTCGTAAAAAGTGACATAATTAATGATCCTGTAATTAAATGGTCCAAACTGAACAAATAAAACGTTATAATGATTTCTCAAAAACTCATAAAATTCCTGTCTTTATAGTAATTGGCTTGTCCGGAAAGCCAAGTAATTCAGAGCATATGTTTTGTTTACCATTAGAAATTGCTAGACATCCAGAGATTTCTCTAAATGTTCTTGAGAAATTTGAACGTTTACCAGGGAAACCTTTCTTTTGGAGGAATGGTACTTTAAAATAATCGTTCTGGGCACGCCATCGCCGGTCGTGTCCCAATTTTGCAGAAAGATATATATAACCCCTATTTCTATAGGGAATGCTAAGGGCTCGGCGAAATGGGAGAAACTTAGACGAATTCTTTTGTCCAAACGAGGCGTGTTCGGATTACAGAAAGAAAGGAAAGGGGAATATCGTGCTAAAGGAACACTATGGCAAACAGAATACTGCGCTACTCAGATGCAAGACGTGCAAGAAGACTTTCAGCGAGAACAGGGGCACACCGTTTTTCGGGCTGCACACGCCGAAGGAAACGGTCTTGCGGTCAATGGCAATGCTCGTAGAGAAGGGCAGCATAAGGGGCACAGCGAGGGCAATGGGCGTAGACAAAGACACCGTAGTGAGCTGGCTCAAAAGGGCAGGGGCACACTGTGAGGAGCTTGTCATTCGGGATCACGATCAACGTATCGGTATTTTCACGCAGCTTCTCAAGTCCATACGCCATGTTCT
>RXIE01000155.1 GCA_004212135.1 Candidatus Methanophagales archaeon ANME-1-THS
CCCTACCTGCCCAGTTTTTCTTCTCTATTCTATTATAAACTCCTCTCCAAGGCTCGGTGCAATCGCTTCACACCCGAAATTATCTCTCGTCCACGCTGCAAATTCTTCTGTATGTTCACCGTGTACCATAAATACAACCTCGGTGCCCCGCTTACAAAATTGTGCTACCAGTTCCTTCAGTTCGGAATCACCCGCATGCGCAGAGAAGTCGTACTGCTCAACACCTGCACTCACCTTCACAAGCTCTCCATTCGTCTCCACACAGCCCTCCTCAAGCAATCTTCGCCCATTCGTGCCCTCGATTTGATAGCCCGTGAGGAGGACCTTGCCCCGCGGGTCTCCGTGTATCTTCTTGAGGTAATAGAGCACCGGTCCACCATTGAGCATTCCCGCAGTCGTAACAATGACGGACGGTTCTGCAAGGGCTTTCTTTCGACTCCGCGAGTTCACAAACTGAGCACCATCAAACGCATCGTTCATCGCGTCCGCATCTTTTAAGAATGCGGGATAGTTCCTGAACAGATTAAAGACCGTCAGACCCATACCATCCACATAGGGAGTAAGCCCATACGAATGCAGGATCATCACGATCTCCTGGGTTCTGCCGATCGCAAAGCAAGGTACAATCGCATTCCCACCTGAATCGATAGTCTCCCTGATAGAATCGATAAACTCGCGCTCCTGTTCCACCCGGTCCCTGTGCTCCCGATTAAAATAGGTGCTCTCGATCAGCAAGATATCGGACGGTGGGAAATCCGCAGGAGAAGCACTTTCCATCAATCGCGTCACACCCATCTTTATATCGCCCGTGTAAAACAGGCTTACATCCTCACTCTCTTTTCTCAGGTAGACCGATGAGCTACCCGGTATATGCCCCGCATTGTGGAGTTCACACTCATAGTCCGACCCGTTTAAGGTAAGTCGTTCGCCGTACGCTACTGCATGGGTACGTTCAACCATTCTCTGGACATGCTCCTCAGTAAAAAAGAGATAGCCCTCCTCCTTCCCTACTTTGATCGTATCTCGTCCGAGGAGCAGGGTTAAATCCGTCGTCACAGAGGTCATATACACCTCCGGTGCCTTACCTCGATCCATCAAGCTCGGAACCATACCAGAATGGTCAAGATGTGCATGGGATACAATTACGGACTTGGGCACCGTGCCTTCTACCTCTAAAGGGAGGCCCGGGGGGTCTGACGGTTTCATGCCATAATCAATGAGAATGGTATCATCCACCAATATCGCAGAACGTCCGACCTCGTTACAGCCGCCGAGAAACTTTAGCTTCATGTTATAACACTTCTTCAGCACGTTGCACGGGGACGGGGATACCTCGCTCTGTCTTCGTGATCTCGACCCTCCGCACGGGATAGATCTTCTTCGCAACCTTATAGATGTCCGAGGATAACTTCCCCAGTATTATCTCCTGGATGTATTTGTTCAACTCCAAACTCGCCGCCCGACTCCTGATGACGTCCTCCATGAGCTTCCGTATCAGCTTTATCTGCGCTTCACTCGCTTTTTTGAGCGTAAAACAGGATGATTTTACACGCATATTCTCGCCATCCTTCGTCACGACCTCGATATTCGAGTCGATCTTCGAACTCCGCTTCCGGGCCAAACTGCGGAGATAATCACTGTCTATCTTATGCCCGATGAATCGGGTATACGCATTGGTATGATTGACATCATAGATCTCAAGCAATAATTTCAGATTGGGATTCTTTATCAACCTGCCCGTCAGTTCATCCACCGTCATCTCGACCCTTCGCCCGATTAATTTGGCAGGGTCATCGGTCACGGTATCTCCTGCCTTCACGTCACCAAACATCTTCGGCGCGAGCACCGTGTACCATTCTTTCGCTCTCCACTTATCCTTCACTCTTTTCTTCGCCAGTTCTGATCACCTTTCTTCAGTTTCTTATAAAGAGATGATAGTCACATAAAAATCTTGCTTACCCGCTTCGTAGGTAATTCAACACGGATTCGAAGATCAGCTTCCCATCACCGTATGCATCCCCGTACCCACTCCCTTCCCCGAGCTTCCATGCACGCGCTCTCCTTGACCAGTCCGGTTCCATGATGGTATAAAAAGCCCGTTCGGGATGCGGCATCAAGCCTAATATACTCCCTTCCGGGTTGCAGATCCCGGCGATGTTCGAGAGGGAGCCATTGGGATTCCACGGGTAGGACGCGTACCTTCCCTCTGGATCAACATAGCGAAAGACGATCTGGTCATTATCCTCCAGAAGCTCGAGGTACCGTTCCCGCTTCTGCTCGTCAATAAAGAACTTGCCCTCGGCATGCGCGCACGGCATCTTCAACATGCGACCCTTCGGTATCCCCTGGGTGAAGACACAGGTTCCCCGGTTCTCGTGTTTGATGAGTGTCGGACGGCATTCAAAGCGAGCAGAATCGTTCGTCGTCAGGGCAGCCTGCTGCAGCTCTATCTCCCGCTCCTCGTGAGCATCAAAGCCGGGCAGCAAGCCCATCTCCACGAGCACCTGGAAGCCATTGCAGATCCCTAAGATGGGATTCCCATCCGCTATAAAATCCGCGATCTCAGCCCCTAAGGCGCCTTTGAGCCGCGCCGCCAAGATCGCGCCTGCACGTATATAATCGCCCGACGAAAACCCGCCGGGTAGCACCAGGAGGTTATAATCCTTTAAATCCCTCCGCTCTCGCTCCTTCACCGCCCCGATCAGTTGCTTCAGGTGTACAATATCAGCCGACGCGCCCAGCCGCTTGAACGCGAGGAACGTCTCGAGCTCGCAATTCGTACCTTCGATCCGCAATATGCATATCCGTGGCTTCATCTCATCATGAGCACCCCGATGATCGTCTTACTATCCTTGAGCTCGCCCGTTCTTATCTTTGCCTCGAGCTCGTGTAGCTCGAGAAAGCGAAGCGGTAGTTCTTTCGCATCTGAAACTCTCTTCAGCCCGCTCGCTTTGAAGACATGGATGAGCTCGCTGCTGAAACCCGGTGAGGGATAATATTCGATAAGTTTGTCCCATTGTGAAGCTTGATAACCGGTCTCCTCCATGAGTTCCCGCTCGGCACATTCCTCGGGCGACTCGCCTGCTTCCAGCGTACCTGCGGGTATCTCGAGTGTGGTACGTTCAATCGCTTTCCGGTATTGCTCCACCAGCAGTACTTTTCCGTCCACGACCGGGACGATAGCGACCGCACCGGGATGAACGACAATTTCGCGTATCCTTGTCCGTCCGTCGGGCATGACGACCGTATCAAGCTGTACCTGTATAACCCGTCCTCTATAGAGCTGCTTACGCTCAATCGTCCGCTCTTCATACATTCAGAATTTCGTTCACCTTCTTAGCCACGAGTTCATTAATGAGCTTCCCATCCACCTTTCCCCGCAGTTCCTTCATCACCACGCCCATCAACGGGCCGACCGCGCGAGCGCCCTTCTCTCGTATAAAATCACGCTTCGCGTTCACGATATCCTGAATGAGCTGCTCGACCTCGTCCATATGCACGCTCAATCCGATCTCTTTTATCGCTTGAGCCACACTCGCCTCAGGCTTGCTCGCGAGGAATTTCAGAAGATCAGGCACCGCCTCCTTGCCAAATTCCTTCGCTGAGAGATGCGTGAAGATATCCATGAAATGACGGTCCTCCAGCGGGTCCACATCGATGCCCGCCTGTACCAACTCCGCCATCATATCGGTAAGTGCCCTGACCACCACCGTTGCGGGTATATCGAATGAATCCACTATGCGTTCAAACAGTGAGAAATTCATGTTCCGCGCGATTTTAGCCGCGAGTTCCTCATGTAACCCGTACGTTTCCATATACCGTACTTTTCGATGCTCAAACGTCTCAGGAAGCTGGCTCTTTATCGCTTTCAATCTTCCTTCGTCGATTCCCACCGGCGGCACATCAGTTTCGGGATACATTCGTGCCGCGCCCGGTAGGGGGCGCATATAAGCACTGCTCCCGTTTGGTAACGCTCTCCTTGTTTCTTTTGGTATCTCGCGCATCGCCTCCTCGGCCCTTCCCAGCACTGCAATCAATGCGTTCTCCGCTCGCATTCGCTCGGCCGCAACGATCACGACACCATCCGCTTCGGTAGCCGCAAAGGCGCGCTTCACCTGCTCCACCTCCTGCGCGCTGATACCATACGCCGGTAGCTCATCGGTATGCATTAAGCCTGCCCCGTACTTCTGCGCGAAATCGGCGAGTTCGCTCCCAAATCGCCTCCCCGGTTGTACCGTTGTCCCGAGGATGCCCGAAAAACCACGCAAGCATACCCCAAAGACCTGCCCGCCCGCCTTTTGTATCACCTTCGAAGCCGAAGCCTCGAAGATACGCGACAGATCTTCAATGCGATACTCGACCCGCGCTCCTCGTTTCCGCAACTCCGCTCTCAGCTCTATCAGCTTTAATTGCCGAGCTATTTCGTTTTTTACGATCTCACCGATCATCCTCAGGTTTTGAACGCCTTTGATCTCCACCCGCGCTCCCCCCTCGATTGAGATGTTGATATCCTGCCGGATGGTTCCCAAGCCCCGCTTGACCTTGCCCGTGGAGCGCAGGATCATGCCCAGTTGCTCTGCTACGTTCCGTGCCTGCTCTGCAGTTCGTAGGTCAGGCGCAGTGCCGATCTCGACGAGTGGTATGCCCAACCGATCCAGGGAATAAGCAACTGCATTGCCTTCTGCCTCGAGCTTCTGTGCCGCGTCTTCTTCCAGGCAGAGCGAATCCACCCTCACCGGACCTTCATCGGTTGAAATCCAGCCGTCGGTCGCGATTAACGCGGTTCTCTGGAAGCCGCAGGTGTTCGAGCCATCGATAACAATCTTTCGCATGGTATGCACCTCATCGACCGGGGTCATATTCAGGAGGAGCGCGACCTCCAGGGAGATATCAATGGCTTCGGGGTTCAAGACGCTCGGTGGCTCTTCGTCATTCTCCACCAAACACGTGCTGTCATAGCCTTTATAGAGAAACGTCCGGGTGTATTTCGCCTCTTCACGAGCCGCTTCGTCAACCTCACCCATTTCACTCTTCGAGGCTCTTAAATACCGTTTAAAGGAGAAGGTCGAATCCTTCTTGTCACGGAGCGTGGTGGGGCATTTGCAGAAGAGTTTGGTCCTCGTGTCCAATTGCTGGTGGATCTCTAGGCCTGCCTTCACGCCTACTTTCTGGTAGTCTATCTCCTTGTCCATATCCTTTCAAGCGCACTGATGCACGAGGAGCGCGGGTCGAGGTAAATACAAGGGATTATAAGAAAAAGGGCGATTGGTAAAAACTCATATAGGGCGAGCATAACCTAGGTAGTATGACGCATGGAACTGCTAAAGCGGAAGGAAAGAACCCAAATGCGCTGATCACCGAAAAGAGTCCGTATTTACTCCAGCATGCGTACAATCCTGTCCACTGGTATCCGTGGGGTAAGGAGGCGTTGACCCGTGCTCGAGAAGAGGACAAACCGATCTTCCTCAGTATTGGCTATTCAACCTGTCATTGGTGTCATGTGATGGCACGAGAATCCTTTGAAGACCCACGGATCGCAGAAATTCTTAATACGAACTTTATTTGCATCAAGGTTGATCGAGAAGAGCGTCCTGAGCTTGATAGCCTCTACATGAAGGCGGTTCAGATGCTCGCGGGCACAGGAGGCTGGCCCTTGTCAGTCTTCCTCACGCCGGAGCTGAAACCCTTTTACGGTGGAACGTACTTCCCACCAGAACCGAGGCATGGCTTACCAGCCTTCAAAGACCTCCTTCACACGATTATCAACTTCTGGCATGATAAACGCGAGCGGGTGGAACACGATTCAGAAGAGGTTGCGGAACTCCTGCGCAGGAGCTACCAGCACAAGTCTCCGGCTGGAGCTGAGGAACTTTCAGCCGATCTCCTTGCGAATGCGTATGAGCAACTCATTCTCCAATTCGATACTCGCTATGGGGGATTTGGCGCCAAAGTGGCCGCATGGTCAGTAAAAACCCCGAAGTTCCCACTGCCCAGCTATCTCTCCTTCCTCCTCCGGTATTATCACCGCACAAAGGAAGCGTTCGCATTGAACATGGTAACGAAGACACTCTACGGGATGGCACAGGGCGGAATCTTCGATCAGTTGGGCGGAGGGTTTCATCGCTATTCGACGGATACACGCTGGCTGGTTCCACATTTTGAAAAGATGCTTTATGATAACGCATTTTTAGCGCGGGTTTATCTTGAGGCATATCAGGTGACTGGCACCCTGTTCTTTGCGCGGATCGCGAGCGAGACGCTGGATTGGGTCATGCGAGAAATGCGCGATTCTGAGGGCGGTTTTTACGCCGCTGTAGACGCGGACAGCGAGGGCATTGAAGGCGCCTTCTACGTATGGGATCCCACCGAGATACAAGCGGTTCTCGGTGAAACGCAGGGCGAAGCACTCTGCCGCTACTTCGGCGTAACACCACACGGGAACTTCGAGCGGAAGAAGAGCGTGCTTTACATCGCTGAACCTCCTGATGAAGTCGCCGAGGATGATACGATCCGTGCGGGTAAAATAAAACTTCTTGAAGCGAGGAATAAACGGATACGACCAGCAACGGATGATAAAATCATTACGAGCTGGAACGGGTTCATGATCTCCGCGTGTGCGATCGCCTACCAGGTCCTGCATGAGCCGCGCTTTCTGGATGCCGCAACGGCCGCAGCCCGGTTTATACTCCAGAGGCTCAGGAGAGATGATGGCCTGTTGAGACGCTACCGAGACGGTGAAGCCTCGATCCACGGAACACTGGAGGATTACGCTGCACTTATCGCAGCCTTGCTCGACCTCTATGAAGCGAGTTTCGAGCCCCAATGGCTGCATGAAGCGCTCCGACTGAATGATCGGATGCTGGAGCTGTTCTGGGATAAAGCAGATGGCGCGTTCTTCTTCAATCCGGCTCGCGAATCAGAGCTCCCGACGTCCATAAAAGAAGCATATGATGGACCCATCCCTTCGGGCAATTCAATCGCAGCGCAGAACCTCCTCCGACTTGCCGCGCTCACCGGTACTAAAGACCTGGAAAACCGCGCTAAAGAGATCTTCTGCGCGTTCCGAACCGTACTGGAAGAAAGCCCCTTAGAGCACGCACAAATGCTCTGCGCGCTCGAGTTCTACCTCAGCACACCGACGCAGATAGTCCTGGCAACTGAGCATCGAGAAGCTGTGCAGCCATTTGCAACTGAGCTCAACCGCCATTTTCTGCCCCACAGAGTCGTGGTATACGCCCACCCGGAGGTTACAGAACTTGAAATCCCTGCGCTCGTACCGCTGATCAAAGACAAAATACCTATTCACGGTCAGCCCACGGTGTATATCTGTGAAAATTACACCTGCAAGCGTCCAATCACTGAGCTCGAAGAGTTGAGACGAGTAGTATCGCACGATACGTACTAAGGCACAAAAAAAAAACTTTCCCAAAAGGACGTATCCCACACTTAAAAGACGCCATCAATCACCGCACCGCAGTAGGGGCATTTTGTATCGCTCAGAGCGTTCTCCAGAATCTGGAATCCATAGCGCCGGATCAGCACCCGGCCGCAGTGATAGCAGTAGGTATGCTCGCCGCCCTCACCCGGAACATTGCCCTCATACACATATCTCAGCCCGACCTCCAACCCGATCTCCCGTGCTTTCCGCAGGGTGCTCACCGGCGTCAGGGGGAGATTGGTGAGCTTATACGTGGGATAGAACTGCGAGATATGCCAGGGGATCTCCACGCCGACACCTTTGATGAACTCCGCAATACCTCTGAAATCCTCCTCAGCATCGTTCAGCGTTGGTATGACCAGCGTGGTTACCTCAACCCAGATCCCCAAACGCTGATAGAGCTTTATCGCATCGAGCACGGGCTCCAGATGCGCGCCGCAATTCGTGTGGTAAAACTCCTCTGAGAGCCCCTTCAAGTCTATATTGACCGCATCTAAATAAGGAGCGATGGTGCGGATCGCCTCCTCGGTAATATACCCGTTGGAGACAAAGACGTTTTTTATACCTTCTTCATGTGCCAGGCGTGCCGTTTCGTAGGCATACTCAAAGAAGATCGTAGGTTCGGTATAGGTATACGCGATGCTTCGACAGGTATGCTCCTTCGCGGCTGCAACAATCTCATCGGGAGCCAGATACTCGCCTATTA
>RXIE01000156.1 GCA_004212135.1 Candidatus Methanophagales archaeon ANME-1-THS
TACTGCGTCCTCGGTGTTGAGAGAGGGGCACCAAAAGACCAGATCGAGCAAGCTTATGAGAGAAAATTGAAGTTCTCAAGCTATCCCAGAGAGGTGATCGGGGAGGCATTCGATGTATTGAGCAGCCCCAGACTTCAGAAAGAGTATGACGAACTGCTTCTTACATTTGAGCAGGTTACGAGATGCATGCCTCCACATGAGAAGAATGAATTGGTAAAGAATCACAGCGCACATATCAGCGTCGAGAAGGAGTACATTAGAATGGGTCAGATACTGAGCAGGTATAAGGATTATACCCTTCTTCATATGCATGGAATGCCTGATCTATACGAGATTGCAGGGCTTGCAAAGGACTCCACAACCGAAGAGATAAGAAGAAATCGCAGGACAGACTCAGAGCTATTGAAAAAAATCCACGCCGTACTCAATGATACTGCATCACGCGAAGAGTACGACTTCATGCTGGGCTTTATTGCTAAACACGGAGATAAGGGGCGTCTTGAAGCAAGGGATAGGAATAGGAAGAAGTGGGAGCGTATAGATAGGGGCATCTTTGAGAAAATTATACTTACTGCTCTTAATGAACCAGATGCAATTGAAAATTATATGCAGCGGCGGGATGAAATACTTAACAGCAACCAGGACTGGAAGCAGTACCTCCCGCCTAATAAAGAGACATTTCTATCGGTACTCGGGTTAGATGCAGGTTCGCTTCGCGCTGACAAAAGAGAGGTTGAAAGAGCTGTACGCGAGAGATACAGGCAGCTTGAGAAGACTCCTCAGGTTAATCTGGCATATAGCGTGCTCAAGAATACGTCGCTGAGAGAGGATTACCTGTGGCTTCTTGAGAAGCACGAAATGCTGGATACATTGGTCAGCCTGCTTTCGGCGGAAGAGGTTCCCGGAGGAATTAAAATTAAAAAAGAGAAAGTGGAAATGCCGAGCTTCCGGGAGACGATGGATGCGTTAATCCGGCTATTCGCAAAGACAGAGGGAGGAATCAAAGGAGGAAGAGATAAGATACCGAGCACTCAGGAGGTGATGGCTATATTAAGCAGCATGATCGAGGAGGAGGTCGTAAAGGGAACTTCCAAGAGAATTAAAAGGAGGAAAGATAAAAAGCCGAATAAACATAAACAGACAACTTTTAATGTTTTTGAAGAATGACCGGTGCTCTCACCTGTTTTTCGGTATAAGGATTGTGCCATCACATCATCAGTAAGTTTCATGAATATATTGGAACAGAAAAAAGTATAAATTGCTATGATTGAGTGGGTCTTGCTGATATTGTTGGTAATAGTTCTAATTTACTTGTTTTGGAAGTATTCCGAGCTAAGAGGAGAGATTGAAACTCGTGCACGGGGAATATTTGAAAAATGGAGAACAACTGAGTTAGAAACGCAGGCGAATGAGAAAGCGCAGTTATTATTTCAGAATTGGATGCGAGAAGAGGAGAGAAGGATTAGAGAAGATGCCATTAAGAAGAGTGAAGCGGTCATAAAAGGTAAAGTGACCGAGCATTTAATTCCATTTTTTCCCGATTTCAGCTATAATCCGAAAGATGCGAGGTTTATAGGATCGCCGGTTGATCTGGTGATCTTTGATGGCTTGAACGAGGGTGAATTAAAGAAAGTTGTCTTCGTTGAAGTAAAGACAGGAAAAACAGCAGGCTTGTCTGAGAGAGAAAGATTGGTTAAACAGTGTGTCGAAAACAAAAATGTGGTTTATGAAATGATCCATCGTAAAAGTGAAAAGGAGGAATGAAATAAGATGAAAAGCATTTGGAAAGGATTGATAGGTTTGTTTGTTCTCCTATTGGGGTTTGCTCTTTGGCTTGCAGGAAGCATATTTGAAGGCATTGCCGGGGGGTTAGCCGGAGAATCATTTCTCTTAACAAGAGGCGCACTGGGTATTGGATTTCTTTTAATCTTCTTTGGGCCCATATTTTTCTGGATTTTTTTACCTCTTAAGGACAGATGGTATGAATCACATCCCAAAAGGTTCATTATTGCAATTACACCATTTGTTATATTCCTGTTGCTTATTTTTGGTGTGGCGATCTCCGGAATCGTTCATGAGCCACAGCTACCAGAGTATTCTTTTAACGCAACGCTTGCAGATGCTAAAATTGTTGTGGAGATAAATCGCATCACAGAAGGTGATCTACCTGATTCTCTAAACATTAAGCTGACTGATCTAGATGGGAAACAAGCAGATTTTGACTATGTTTCAAATGAAGATTTAAAAGACGGAAAGGAACGAGTAGAATTGAATTTTGCGTATTTTGGTGCCCCAAAGATTGGTAATTACACGCTGGTTATAAAAAATATTAGGGATGAGATAATTTATCAAAGGAGTTTTGAGATAACTCCAAAAGTAGTAATTTTAGGGGAGAAAATAAAGGTTGGTGATTTTTTATTCAATTTTGAATCTTTTAGGGTTTCAGACACTTATAAGTACTATAAGGCTGATCCCGGATATAAATTCATCGTCATCGAAGCCAAAGCAAAAAATGAGGGAATAAAAAAGCAATCGTTAAATGTGGGTGAAGTAAAATTGGAAGTTGATAAAGGGTATCAATATGAGCCCTATTCATACTATTCGTTGTCCTTTGACTCATTAAGGCCGGAAGAGGAAACTACTGATGAAATAGTTTTTGAAATTTTGGAAGATACAGAGCCAATTAAACTTTCTGCAGAAATAGGAAACATTAATGTCGTTTTAATCTTAGAGTGATAATGAAAAAGAAAATCGTAGCAGGTTTGATAGGATAGAAGTGGACGTTGAATATATAAACGAGTGGAATCAAACTTACATCGAAGATGAATAAGGAAAATTTATGAAGCAAAAATTTGGTGGTGTTTCATCATCAGTTAAAATTCACCTCCAGCAGGTATAACTTCAACCTCACCCTTTATAAATCTTAAGTTATCACTCTTCATCATCTTGAGCTTAAATGCCTCGTAAGATTCCTCAGATACATACCTCGTTAGAACGAGGTTGAGAATTGACTCCAGACCTTTAGTGGTCCATCTCATCCACTTATGCTTTGCCCTTTTTGATATCTCCCCCATCAACCTTTCTATAAGATTTGAATTCCAAGGAACCTTTCTTCCTTTGACAGCCAGTACTGCAAAGGTTACAACGGTATTTGAATAATCCTTGATGAAGGATGCGGCTTTAAAACATCCGAGCTTCTGGAGTTCTTCAGCAAGCATCTTCAACTCATCCACCGTCCAGTTGATCCTTCTCTTCAATGCATCCTGATTACCATCCTTCCTATGTTTTACCACCGAATTTATCAGCGCAAAAAGGACTGATTCCAACCTCTTAATTATCCTCTTTCTATCTTCCAACGTCATTTCCCAATCCTGCCAGAGCTTAAAGCTGGTATCGTGGAGCATGTGGACTAAATCCAACTGGAAGCTTCTTTCACCATTCACAAGCGCATTTCTCATCTCTCTATCGGCATCGCCGATGATCACCGCTTCTTATCCAGTGCAGCAGCCTCATCGAGTTTGCTTGCCGTCTCCTCCCAGGCTTTATTCACCCTCGCATCCAGGAGAACCTTCTTCCCATTGCTCACCCCAAGGACTACATTCACGCCATTTTCGCTCTTTCCTTTCTCCTGAGAATGGGTCTTTGTGCCATCAGCATAAGCAACTTCGACACTTGCATCCTTTATCTCATCCCCATTGAAGGCTTTGATCTTCTCACCATATTCGATAACCCTGCGGTTTATGGTGCATGGGGAAGGGAAGTCTTTTACGAACTGCTTCCCCTCTTTTACAGCATCTCGATAGGTCATCTTCATGGCAAGCTCAGCGCTGATCACAGAAATGTCTTCTTGATAGACCCTCTTTCCAGCAAATTCTATGCTCTCTTCCACCGGCAAGAAGATCTTCCCCTCCTCTTTATCCATAACCCTGTGCAACTTGAGATTGAGTCTCATTACCAACCGATAGCCTTTTATCCCCATCAAACTGTATTTTTATCTGGAGAGATACGGTAATATCCATTGGGATTCACCTCCACTTCCCAAATGCTGGAGGTGTTTCCCCACAGTTATTTTAACCGAGCTTGAAACACGACTAAAAATTTATTGAAGCATTAACTTACTTTGACATAGTAGGAAGGAGATAGAAATGAATAAGCCCAGAAAAGGGATTACCTTACTGGATTTCCTGCATTTGAAGGAGGATGAAGACGAAGAGAAGGGTGAAGTTGAGCGCAAACAAGAAACAGAGATAGGAATCGAGGAAGAGAAGGGTGTAGAAGCACCGCACATATACACGGTTCAGGAGGTTACGAGATATATTCGGCAGCGATTGGACGAGGACGAGGTGCTGGCGGACATTTATGTGAAGGGCGAGCTCTCGAATCTCAGCCAGCCCACGTCTGGTCATGTATACTTCACGATCAAGGATGAGTTCTCGGAGTTGCAGTGTGTGATGTTCAGGGAACGAAACCACGAACTGAAGTTTACGCTTGAGGATGGATTGAGCGTGGTCGTCCGAGGTCGTATCAGTGTGTATGAGAAGCGCGGCAGGTACCAGATGTATGTGGAGGAGGTACAGGAGGCGGGCTTAGGTGCGCTCTATCTTGCATTTGAGCAATTAAAACGGAAATTGAAGGATGAAGGATTGTTTGATGCGGTCTATAAGAAGCTGATACCGAGCTTTCCGTCCCGAATCGGCATTATCACCTCGCCAACCGGCGCTGCGATCCGGGACATGCTGAAGATCCTCAAAAAGCGCTTTCCACATGTTCACATCCTGCTGGCTCCGGTTGCCGTACAGGGAGCAGAAGCGCCGGCACAGATTATTCGGGCTATCCAGCTCATGAATCGATATAGTGCCGAACGCGAGCAGATCGATGTGCTCATCGTGGGTCGTGGCGGGGGTTCAATCGAAGAACTCTGGGCGTTTAATGAAGAAGCGGTTGCCCGCGAGATCTTCGCATCCGTAATACCGGTGATTTCCGCGGTCGGGCACGAAACGGACTTTACGATTGCCGATTTTGTGGCGGATAAACGAGCAGCGACACCATCCGAAGCGGCAGAGCTCGTGGTGCCGGACAGACGTGAGCTCGAGAGGAATGTGAGGTCCCTTGAGCTGCGGATGCGGCAGAATCTCTTTAAGGCGATTGAATACCACCGGAAGCGGTTGGAGGGTATCGAGAAGAGTATATGGTTCAGAAAGCCCATTGAGCGTATAAATCAATATCGGCAGACGTTAGATGAGCTCAAGCGGAGCTTAGTGACTGAAATTACGCATCTCGTGGCTCTGCAGCGGAAAAGCGTGCAGGCCCTCATGGGCAAACTGGACGCCCTGAGTCCGCTGGCAATTCTGGAACGGGGGTATTGTATCTCCCTGAAAGTACCGGACGGAGTGGTTGTCCGGAGCATACAGGATATTTCAGTCGGCGATGCGCTCAAGGTTTTATTCAAGGACGGCGCGGCGATTTCAGAGGTGAGGGATAAGAAGATAAAGAAGCGCGAATAAACCGTGCGAAGAGGCTGACGTGCTCTTGCCGCCACGCTGCGGGGTCCGTTTAGCCTCGTTTTTCCAATTTCTTCTGATAATTCTGGACTTTCCTTTCGGCTTCTAATGCTAATCGGTTCTTATCCTCGTCCGTAATGATCTGATAACGAGAGAGTCGGGCCGCTATTTTTGGCACTTCTGTCTTCACGATCGCCAGCAGTCTCCGGCTCGCCTCCCGCTTCGCCTCCTCCACCTTTGGTTGTGCCTCACGTATTCGTTCAAACCCTTCCTGCAAGGTTTCTTGCTGTTGCGAGATCTGGTCCGTCTTCTTCAAGACCGTTCGTTTCGCACTCACGCCAGCATAATCGATTCCATACTTCTCTTTGAGGTATTCGGTGATGAACCGGTCTCTTGTACGTGAGATCCATCGGTTAATCTCATTGGTAAGTTCACGGTACACTGAATAATAATGCGTGACCTGCTCCCGCATGGTGATGTCACCCAACTCTTCTTTGAGCGCTTCTTTTACCCTCTCCAGTGATTCTTCAAGCTCTTTTACGGTCTTCCGTGCTTCGTCAAGCGCATCCCCTTTCTCACCATGCTCAAGCCCGGTTAACGTGATCCGTGCCTTTGCGAGCTCATTGGCTATCCTCTTCTCAGCACTCAACAGGGCGGTCAGATTCCTGGTCATTAGTTCTCCCCAGCACTCCTTTAGATATATCTCTGCCGTTCATATATAGAAAACCATGCCCTCACGTTCGAATTCGAAGGCACGAACTGTGGTTCAGAAACCTTTACTAACTCGCACCTACAACTTTCTTTCATCAAGCTCTTTTTTAATATCGGTACCTGGTGAGCAGCAATGGAAGAAGGGAAAGGAATGACCTTTGAAGAGGCGATGAAGCGATTAGAGGAGATCGTGGAGCGGCTGGGCGAGGGCAATCTTTCGCTCGAAGAATCACTGAAGGTCTTCGAGGAGGGCATAGAGCTCTGCAAATTTTGTAATAAGAAGCTCGACGAAGCGGGCTATAAGGTGGAGAAGCTGGTGGAGAAGGAAGGTGGTGAGCTCTGTATCGAAGGATTTGAAGTCGAAGAATAAACTTGTTACTCCTTTGAGACCAGTACCTCGGTGGCTTTGATCACCGCTTCCACCTCATCGCCGATTTTAAGCTCAAGCTCATCGACCGCAGCGGTGGTGATTAATGCGGTTATAACCGTGGGTGTCACGATCTCGACTCTGACGGATGCGGCAATTTCACCTTTCTCGATGACCTGCACCACGCCCCTCAGTTTGTTCCGTGCACTGATTTTAATCGACAGTGCCTCCCAAAAGTTCTCATCTGCCGTCACGCCGGCCAAATATTGTTCATAGCGTTCATACGCACGCAGGATGCGCGTTCCTTCTTCGGTCAGTCCAGCACCACCGCCGCCCTTGGCACCGCCCCGGTACGTTCTCACCACCGGAGCCCCGATTGCCTCCTCGATCTTCCGAATATGCTCCCATGCGGTTCGATAAGGGATCGAGAGCTTTTCCGCAGCCTTTCGAATGGAAGCGGAATCGCGAATCTCGATGAGTAGCTTCGCTCGTCCCTCGCCCAGTATCGCCTTTCCCTGGTGCTCGAGCCAGGGCTTACACTTCGATTCGTATGTTCTTCGGGGTGCGTGCATGGGTAGTACATACATCTAACGAACTTTTAAATAGATTTTTATTATAACGTAGAGATATACTTTATTTAGGAACAAAAATGAAAATTGAAGCCCCGGTTGTCGATGTCTTAAAGCTGAAGCCGTTTATCGAAAACTTCGTGAATGTAACCATAGATAGGTTTCAAAAGATGTTAGAAGAGGAGAGAGAGCTGCTAGAATTTGAGATTCTGATGAGTTATGCATTGCAGGGGGATAAAGAGGATATCAAGAATAAAGTTTACGAGTGCCGCAGTGAAGAGAGAAAAAAAATTGGGGTTAGCGGCGAAAAAGCTGTTGAAGCTTTTTATCAAGAATACGGTCAATAGTAGGGAATCTTCTTACATCTATACCTTCTTTCTTCATAACCCCGCCTGCAGCTTTATCCCGGCAATAACAAATATTTACCCTGCTCCTTTTCAGACATGCAATAATTAGAGCATCTTCTTCATGAAAATCTTCAATATCAGAGTGCAATTCAAGCAAATATTTGGCTCCTTTTTTGTCATTTTCATCGCTTCTGATAACTTCAGCCTTCAGAATCTTCACGACATTGTCTATACCAGCTTTCGCTCTCTGATTATCGAAATTGTATGTAGTAATCAAAACTCGTTTTGTTTCGTTTAACACGTATATCGGTATTAGCATCTTATGCGCTTTAAAGTCAAAAGTAGTAATTAGAGCCTCCAAAGAAGGTAAGCTGAGAACACAATCAATTAGAATCTGTGTATCGAGAGACAATCTTTTTCCTGTTGGTTTTGTATGGCCCATTATTCTCATCCTTTTTTGATTAAAGAACCTATAGCTAAACCACCTAAAAACGCTACTACTGCTACTCCTATTAAAGAAAGAATCTTACCTGCATCTTGGGCGTCAGGCGTTTTTCGGGTTATTTTTTGCCTTAGTTCGTTTATATCTTTCAAAACTTTCTCAACAAGGATCTGTAACG
>RXIE01000157.1 GCA_004212135.1 Candidatus Methanophagales archaeon ANME-1-THS
TCTTTTAAATCGTTGATCTCTTCTTTCTGCTTATTGACCTCTTCTTGCAGTTCCCTGATCTGTGATTCTTTATCATCGAGTTCCTTGTGGAGACGCTCGTTCTCCTCCTTTAATTCGCTGTTTTCTCCCTGCAATCTCTCCATAATCATTATCCCTCTTCCATTTCCCAATTTTGGAGAAGAAGCAGCCCCTATAAATAACATTCGAATTAGGAACTAGAAAAAACTTTAAAAACCTGAATAGATCCTAGCCGGTGAAGGAGCAGGCACTGATGGTTCCTCTCTTATAATGCCCCCTCCAAATATCCCAACCAATGCAATCACTGCTGCTACTATTACAGCCATTACTAATATCGTTTTCACTTCTCTCCCCGCCTCTTTAGTATGATCTTCCCGACGTGGATATCCGCATCCTTCAGTATGATCTTTATTGGTGAATTGAAACCCGCAGCCATGATCTGCGCAAGGGGGATACTCTTTAAGGGCTCTCCTTCAGCAGGGACCACTGCTTCTGCGCCCGTAGGAGCACCCGCTTCGGCTTCGGCGACCTTTAAGCCCCAGCCCTCGGTTATTCGCACATCGTCAACTGCCCTGACCACGCCGTTCACCACCGGATGATCCACTCGCTTCAGGAATTCGCGGAGCGATTCGATATCCCGTACGTCCTTCTCGGTCGCTATCTTATCCCGCATCTCCTCCGGGATCGCATCTTTTACCCGTTCTTTGAGGTCCGATGCCATCCAGACCACACGGCGCCATCCGCCATCAGACTGTATGAACTTGGGGCTGTAGAAGTACTGGATCCCGATCCCGAGGAAGCCTTTTACCTGCCTCCCGCCTCCGACAGAGCCCGCAATGGTCGAGAATGGCAGCCCGATCGGGGTATCAGAAACTCGTGAGCCACGATGGATCCAGCCTATCCCATCGACCTCCGGGATATAAAAGCCCGCGACCTCGAAGCAGCCGCAACTGGTATGTGGCCGTTCGAGGAACGAGTGCAGTTTTATAGAATCATACTCACCTCCCGAGAGTCTGACCGCCGCTTCATTGACGCCGGCATATTCACCTCCGATCGCGTCCAGGCACGCACCCTTAGGAATGGGCGCATTGGGTCCTTCAGGGTCGATTCGGGCCGCTGCTCTTGAATCAAACCAGTTCATTGCGCCGCAAAGCGCGGTCCGGTCGGGGGAGACGACACAGACATTCGTTGGGGCAAATGACTGACAGAGCGTGCACTGATAAAATTCTTCGACATCCTCATCATGGAGCCCACGCGATTTCACATCCCGCGCCTCGTAGATCTTCATCGCTTCTGCTAACCGCTTCACCACCTCTGCTTCATCAGTGATATACGTGGCTTCCATCTTCTCAATGAACGGCAGTTCAGCCTTGAAGAGCATGATCGTCGCTCTCCCTATCTGTTTCAGTGAGTTCAGTCCTTTCTTTACCGCTTCCTTGCTTATCCTCACCCAAATCTCAGCCCGCTGGTTGAGGTGCATATAGCCCTGGATATACCCTTGATACTCATGGTTCCTCCGCTCTATGACCGCCTCGAGGTCCTTATCGATCTGCTTACCATAAACCTTGTAGATCATGGCATAGGCGTACGCACCACCCGCTTCCATCTCCCCGAGGTCAGGTCCGATGAGCGGAGGAACCATGTCCTGGATCTTCTCGGGATCAGGCTCATAAAGCACGAGCTCGAAGCTCGGTTTGTTTTGTCCCCCTAACTCTGCGAATAAATTCGCTTTTCGTATCCTCTCGCCCTCATACATAGGGTTGATATCGAAAGGAAAGACCTCTTCCGCTTCTGATACGTCCATCCTTCTATCAGTCTTTGACTAATCCTAAAGCAAGGTCTCTAAATAAGCTTTATAAAGAAGTCCTGTACGACCGTGAGCTACTGAACCGTCAATTTCTATCGCTTCAATCTCTGAACAATCGTAACAGGAGCGCTTTCTGTGCATGGAGCCGATTCTCGGCTTGCTCAAATATCACCGAGTTTTTGCTGGTCAGCACCGCCTCAGTTATCTCTTCGCCGACGTGCACCGGCATACAGTGCATGATTATCGCATCTTCCTTTGCCCGCCGCACCATCTCCTCGTTGAGCTGATAAGCGCTCAAATCCCTCTCCCGTCTCTCCCGTTCCTGCTCATCTCCCATCGAGACCCATACATCAGTGTACAGCACATCAGCATCAGCCACCGCTTGTTCGGCATCGTCGGTGATGAGCACCTCGCAGCCCATCCGCTTCGCCTCTTCGAGCACCGCTGCGGCTGGCGCATAGCCCAGGGGGCATCCCACACGCATATGCATACCGGTCAACGCCGCACCGCCGATGAGCGAGTTGCAGACATTATTCCCATCACCGATCCACGCGACGGTGATACCCGCAAAGCGGTTCTTATACTCCTTTATCGTCATCAGATCTGCCAGTGTCTGACAGGGATGCTCGAAGTTGGTTAAGCCGTTAATGACCGGAATCGAGGCGGCGTTCGCGAACTCCACGACGGTGTCATGCTGGTATGCCCGGATCATAACCGCATCAACGTACGAGGAGAGCACTTTTGCGGTATCGCGCACTCGTTCACCTCGCCCCAGTTGCAGCTCGTTCCAGTTCAAACTGATCACATTTCCGCCTAATTCGTGCATCGCGACCTCAAATGAGACCCGAGTCCGAGTGGAGGGTTTCTCGAAGATCAGTGCTAAGGTCTTCCCGGCCAGCTCAGTGCCCGTTTTCAAGGTCTTCCGGGCTCTTTTAAGCTCCTCTCCGCGCTCGATTATCCATGCCAGGTCCGATTGCGTGAGGTCAAAGATCGAGATGAGATTCATGCCAAGAAATAAAGGGAGGGCGGTATAAATAACAGATGCATGTGCAGCTTATTCCTCATTTCCCGCACGGTTAGGAGCGGGCTTTTTTATCACCCGTATTGATCGTCGCTTCTGCTTCTTCTTCACTTCTCGATCCAGCTCCTCCATGCTTCTCCTCACCCGTTCTTCCTTCTCCTGTCTCGATTTCTCATCCTTCTCCAACTCACCCCTTCTCCGCTCAATCATCCGTTGCACTTCTTTCTTCGCCGGACCGCCTCGCCCCTTTCGCTTCTGTATATTCGAGGTGATGTTCAGTGCTTCCTTTACCTCTTTCTCGGTGAGTCCCATCTCACTCAGCTTTTTCCCAATGATACTCAGGGCGATCTCATCCAGTTGGCGCAGTATCTCTGCGACCGCGGCATGCTCAGCATCATGCTCGGTGAGTAACTTCATATTCTCATCTACCAGGACGGGGACCGCCGAGGAGATGATCTTGTGCGCGGTTCGGAAAGACATACCCGTCTTCCGGACGATGGTATCAGCAAGCTCAGTTGCAGCAGTGAACCCAACGGGTGCTTTCTTCTCCATCTCCGCCTTCTTCACGTCCAGGCCTTCGACCATGGCAGCCATCACGGCTATTGAAGCGGTCGTGCTCTTAGTAGCTCGCACGAGATGTGGCGTGACCTCTTGCAGATCTCTATTGTAGGAGTAGGGTAACGCTTTGCAGATCGAAAGCACACTCATCAAGCATCCGTAGACCGTGCCTGATTTCGCCCGTACCAGTTCTGCATAGTCCGGGTTCCGTTTCTGCGGCATGATCGAACTCCCGGTTGCATACTCCGCGGGGATGTGAATGAAATCGAATTCGGCGGTACACCAGAGTATGAGCTCCTCGGCAAGCCTGCTCAGGTTGACCATCAGGTTAGCGAAACATGAGATCGCCTCGATGACAAAATCACGGGTGGACACAGCATCAATAGAATGCTCCAGTACGATATCGAATCCGAGCAGTTTCGCGGTTCGTTCTCGGTCTATCGGGAAGCCGGTGGACGCGAATGCAGCGGCACCCAGAGGACTCAGATTGGTACACGCATATGCCTGTAAGAGCCGTGAAAAATCGCGCGCGAATGCATCAGCGTGTGCTAAGAGATAATGGGCGTAGGTCGTCGCCTGCGCATGCTGCAGATGCGTATAGCCCGGCATGATGGTATCGATATGGCCAGCCGCTTTCTCCAGGAGTGCCTTCCGCAACCCATTCAGTTCTCTCATCATGGCGAGGAGCTCGTTTCGAAGTGCGATTCGTATGCAGGTAGCCACTTCGTCATTCCTTGACCGCGCGGTGTGCATCCGTCCTCCGATCTCCTCGCCCAGTTCCCGTATCACCACTGATTCAATCGCGGTATGCAGGTCCTCGTGGAGCGGGAGTTCGTGCTCGATGAAGTCCTGTTCTTGTTCCTCCAGGTAAGCCAGACAGCCGAGGATAGCTGCAGCCTCCTTTTTCTTCAGTATCCCGCGCTCCTGTAACATCACAACATGCGCCCTGTCAACCAGGATATCAGCATGAACGAGCCATCGGTCTGCTTCCAGCGACAAAATATAATCCTTTACCATTCTATCTTCTATTACTTCACCTAACTGTTCTTTATCAGATACTTTAAAAGTTCTTCCTTGTTTGTCATATCGCGGTGTCTAGTAACACTATCTCCGAGACGAAGCTGCTCGCTCTGCAACTCTGCTCCTCAATCACTCATGCCCACCGCCATCAAATATCCTCGTGCACGTTCGGTTTTTGGATATCGGCCGACGAGTTTCCAGAAATCGGGTCCATGGCGTGGCACTTTCAGGTGGGCAAGCTCATGCATCACGACATAATCATGAACAAAGGTGGGCATCTTCAGCAGGCGGTCAGAGATTCTGATGGTCTTGGTTTTCGTATTACAGATCCCGAAGGTGCACGCATTCTGCTCCGTCGTATAACCGATCTGGCTCCAGGAGAGTTCACTGGCAAAATACCGCTTGTTGAGTTCCCGAGCACGTTGCTCCAGCTCTTCATCCGCATTCCGAGCTTTGAGTTCCTTTTTGCGGCGCACTGACTCGACCCGTTTCTTCGCCCACTGCACATACCTCAATTCCTCATCCGGTGAGAGTCCCGCGGGAAGATAGATCTGGATTATACCACCTACTTCTCGTGCGCTTATCGTTTTCTTTCTCCTTCGGCTGCGAATTAGTGTAACCTCCATTTCTCCAGCACCTCAGGTCTTCGGACCGCGGAGCGTCCACTCGGGGACTACCGCTTCGGGGAACGCATCCGCACGTGGGAGATACGGCTTGATATCAAGGATCGGTGAGCCTTCAACTGCATCGAGCCCCTTCACCCAGAGGATAGTACCCTCTCGCTTCACCCGTTCTGTGACCGCGAATCCAATGGGATTCGGCCTGCTGGGGCTCCTGGAGGCAAACACGCCCACCTCGGGCGCGCCCGGATGCCGTCGTGGAGTGACCTTGAGCACCCGCCGGCTCTCTTCATCTTCTCGGCGATGGAACCAGTAGAGAATGATGAGATGCGAGAAGGTATCCAACCCCTGTAAGCCTGCAGCAAATTCATCAAAGATTCGTACCCTTGAGAGCTCCTCTTTCACGCTCTCCACCACACCGATGAATCGTAACATTTACCTGAAGGACGAAGAGAGTAGAGCACCGCCAATCGCACCGATGTACTGAGGATAACGCGGCACAATTACGTCAAAGCCGAGCACATCGCTCATCGCTGCCGGTACTCCTTCAACCAGGGCAGTGCCGCCAACCTCTATCGCAGGGTGCCGGAGGTCAATCTCCTGTAACAACTGCTCTTTTACCTGCTCTACCACGGAATGACAGGCCGCAGCGGCAACGTCTTCCTTCCGCGCACCACTTGACAGCGCGGCTACGAGGTCCTGAATACCAAAGACGATGCAATAGCTGTCCGTCTTTATTTTATACGGGTCGCCTTCGAGGGCTAACTTACCCATTTCGACCACATCGACACCTAATCTTCGCGCGGTCATCTCGAGAAATCGCCCTGAGGCGCCCGCGCATATCCCGCCCATCGTGAAGTTGTCTGGAATACCGTCATACGCCGTGATTATCTTGTTGTCCATACCGCCGATATCAATGATCATCGCCTCGCCTTTCTCGATCCCCGCGAGATACATCGCCGCCTTCGAGTTGACGGTCAGCTCTTCCTGCACTAGATCAGCGTTGAAATGCTCACCGACCACATGTCTCCCGTAACCGGTGGTACCCAGGGCTTCGATCTCATCCTTTTGCACGCCTGCAATCTCCAGCGCGTCTGCAAAGACCTTCTCTGCCGTTTTCACCACCTCACGCGTGTGTGTCCAGGTCGCGCCCAACACCTCGTTATCCTGCATGATCGCCGCTTTTGTGGTTGTTGAGCCCGAATCAATGCCTGCGGTCAGCCCCTCTTGCCGTTTCCGCTCCAGAATCCATCGCCGTTTCACGATCGTGACCAGCGCTTCCATTCTCGTCAACAAAACGCCCGCCTTCGTACGCTCTGAAAAAGGATACATGACGATGGGTAATTTTGTCTGTTCCTGGATTATTCGCCTGATCTCGTTCCGTATCACTGCGCCTCGTGAACATTTGTGACAGCCCGCAACGAATACCGCATCAGCTTCGGTCAGCCCTTCAGCCACCGCAAAGCCCCGTGCCAACGCGACACTTAAGCCGAGGCTCTTCTTCATGTCATAGCCAAATTCATCCACCTTCTCGGCCACATAGTCAAGATCAACTTCAGGCACAAAGAGCTCTGCACCCACTTCTTCTGCTGCCTTCTCGATCTCCTGCTGCACATTGCCATAGAGCGTGCCGCATGAAATCTGAGCAATTCGTATCCTTTCCTCTTCTTGCGGGGTCTTCTTCGCCTTACCCATGATCCTAAACATAGTATAGCAGGGTTTCTAATTAAACCTAGTTTGCTTTCGCGAGTTCGCTCATGATCACCACGGGACCTTCTTCTTCCCGATTTTAAAGCCTATGTAGTTAGTAACGAGGTGGAGCACCGGCGTGAGGATAATAACCGCGAGGATTATCTGCAGTGAAAAGGTCTCAATAAACCACGCCCGCGGACCGAGGAACAAAAGCAGCCACGCGCCACCCACGAAGTCCAGTTGGTCCACCACGGGTAGGGGTGCACCGCTCTGGATGCCTAATCTTCTTTTCATGAAACTGCCAAGCAGGTCTCCCACCATAGCACCCGCGGATAAGCAAAAGAGCGTGCCCAGGAAGAGCGGGAAGATGCCGAAGGAAGGGATCGTGGGTATATAGCCGCTCAGGAACAGCTCCTGAACGATACCGAAGAGGAGACCGGATGAGCAACCTTTTATAAGGCCTTCGTACGTCTTACCATCACCGAGCAACCGGTTCTTTCCCCAACACCTGCCTCTGTCTATCGGTGTTTTACCACCAAACCAGGCAGCACTCGCATTGGTGATGTACGCGGGCAGCATCAGCCAGAGAGCAGCCACAATAGTATGTAAAACCAGGTTCATTATCGCCCCCTAACTCTTACCATTAGCGCGTCCCCTATCAAATAGTTTCAGTACATAGAACTACTCAAAAGGCGTTTAACGCCCTCTTTTTACCATACTTTACCATAGCATATGATTTAAGTATAGGATATTAGAGATTGTATATGGTAAAAGTTAGATGCCCAAACTGCAAGAAATGGATTGTGCCGATACTTGTTAGCAGGAAATAAAAGGGTAAGGGGGGTGTAAAAAAGGAGAAAGGGGATGACAAAGAGAATAACTGAAGCAGTGGATGTAAAGAACAAAGTTCCACATGTTTTATCAGCGTCGGCTATCGCGAGACAATTTTGGTGTGAGATGCAAGTAGACCTTAGGCGTAAATACGGAGATATTGAAAAGCCAGAGAGAGAGAGAGAGAGAGAGAGAGAGAGAGGAAGGGGTAAAGAAATCCATAAAGAACTACTTCTTGAAATTAGCGAAGTAATACCAGGGAAGGTCAAAACACCTGTAGATCTCTTATACTCTATTGAGGCTGTCCCGCAAATCAATCCCAACAGCAGACCCTCGATCTAATGTTGGATGAAAAGCAAAGAAACTCCATGCCTTAGATGCCAAATTGGCAATTAAACCCCCAATCTTACCCAGGACAACCACTTTTCCTGCCATCTCAGCCCACAGTACCTTCAGATTATGTGCCGTGCATACCAGATTATGCTCTATTTTCACACTTTCTACCCCCCCGTCAGA
>RXIE01000158.1 GCA_004212135.1 Candidatus Methanophagales archaeon ANME-1-THS
GACCCCGAAGAAGATTTTTGAGCACGTCGCGGCGATTAGAAGAGAAACGGAGATCCCGATCGTGGTGATGAGTTACTACAACCCGATCGTGCAGTTCGGAGTAGACCGGTTCATGAATCGGTTTGCGGATTGTGGCGGCGATGGGCTTATTATTCCAGACCTGCCGATTGAAGAGGCGGATGAAGTGGTCCACGCTGCGCGCGCAGTTGGTATTGATACGATCTTTTTGATTGCGCCGACCACGCCGGACGATCGAATCGCGAAGATCTGTGCGTACTCTACGGGATTTGTGTACCTCGTCTCGTTGCTTGGTGTAACGGGCGTGCGGGAAAGGATCTCCGGCATGGTGCAGATGCTTATACAGCGTGTGGTTGAGAAGAGACCGGATATACCCGTGGCAGTCGGATTTGGGATCTCGAAGCTGGAGCACGTGCGCGAGCTCGTTGCGAACGGTGCACAAGGCGTTATCGTGGGCAGTGCGATCGTCGAACTCATCGCGGCACATAAAGATGAGCCCGAACGTATGATTTCAGCACTTGAGACCTTCTGTGCCGAAATAAAAGCAGCGACAAGGGCGTGAGGAAGCTCAGCCCGTTCCAGGCTCAGTCGTTTACTACTCCTCCTCCCATGCGAAGTTTTAATACAACGGACGGCAGAGATACTTCTCGGAACCCCGTGAGTGGAAGGTACATCTATGATCCCACTGATTTTATTACGGTTGTTGAGGAACTTTGCCGGGGTGATTAAAGAACGGCGTGTCCTGCTGTATGCCGGGCTGTATCTGGGTACTCTCTGGCTCATTGCGGTCCTTCTATTCCATTTGTTCGAAGCATATTCACTTTTTGATTCCTTTTATTGGGCAGTAACAACCACGGCGACGGTCGGCTATGGCGATATTGTTGCGAAGACCGTATTAGGGAAAATCACATCGGTTATAGTCATGCTCAGCGGTATCGGAGTCCTGGGCTTGATTTTCGCCACGGTTACTGACCTTGTTATCGAGCAAAGTTTAAAAAGGAGACGTCGTATACGAACCTTTATGGAAAACCATGTTATTGTCTGCGGTTGGGATAAGAAGCTGGAGGTTGCAGTAAAGGAGTTATTAGCCGCGGGCAAGGAGGTTGTGGTCGTCGCCGAGGTGGAGGATATTCCACTCGCAGATAAGCATCTCATGGTGATCAAGGGTGAGCCGTGTGCAGATGAGCATCTTAGCCGGGCGAATATAAGCAAGGCGTCATTTGCATTGATATCAGGACGGACTGATACCGAGACGTTATTGTCCGCCATAGCGGTGAAGACCTTGAATCCCGCGATTCATATTACCTGTATCGTTTCGGACCCGCGCGTGATCCAGGCACTGAAGAAGACGGGCGTTGATCAGACGTTATCCGCGGACGAATTCCTGGGTCTTGTTCTGGTGCGATCCGTTTTTGTTCCCCAGGTTTCAACCTTTTTGAACGAAATGCTCGATGTCAAAGGGATGGATTTATACCAGGAGCGGATACCAGCGGAGTTTGAAGGCAAGCGGTTTCTTGAGGTGATAAACCTGCTGAAAGCGCGTTATGATACGATTCCCGTCGGGCTGGTACGAGAGAGCCGTGTTACAATCAATCCTGATAAAGAGCTCAGCTTGAAGAAGGGTGATGAACTCTTGTATATTGCGGAGGAGAGCTTGAACCTCGGTGCATCAACGTAACGATGCGGACTGCTGCTCATCGCGTGCAGGTATGCCAGTATGAAAGAAGTATACAGGGCGATCAGCGTTATCCCGGAAGATCTCGCACTCGTTATCCTTCTCACGGTTCTCTGTATCCCCTTTGTGCTCATCCCGCCGTTGAATGAGACGCCGGTGCGGATCATTCTTGGACTCCCGTTAGTGCTCTTTCTGCCCGGTTATTCGTTAATCGCCCTCTTATTTCCCCGCAGAGCGGATCTCGATGTGCTTGAGCGTATAGCACTCGGTTTTGGATTGAGCATTGCGCTCGTTCCTCTGCTGGGCCTGGCATTGAACTACACGCCGTTTGGCATCCGTTTATCGCCCATTCTCGCGGTTCTCACACTCGTTACCGTTTCGTTCGCTCTCGGTGCAGTGGTGAGGCGGCGCATGATCCCGGAAGCCGAACGGTTTGAAGTTTCGTTTGCGGCAGCCTTCGAGCAGCTCAGGGCATCCTTCAGTGCTGAAGGTGTTCCACACAGAAGAGAAAGGCTTCCAAAGCCGAAGAGATTCATCCTGGATTTTTCCCCGTTCGTTCAGGATCTAAAAAAAAAGTTTAAGCGTACTGGTCCACAAATTGACCGGATTTTATCAGTTATACTTATCTCTGCGATCGTGGTTGCGATCGCCATGGTCATTTACGTGCTTGTCACGCCGAAACAGGGCGAGCAGTTCACGGAATTTTATATCCTCGGGCCAGGCGGTATGGCGTCTGATTACCCAACGAATTTAAAGATAGGCGAGGTTGGTGAAGTGATTATCGGTGTGGTGAACCATGAATATGCCCCGGTTGCGTACCACCTGGAAGTGAAGCTCGGTGGGGAGGTTATTCGTGCGGAGCGCATCGAGCTCGAGCATAATGAGACCTGGGAACGCCCTTTTACCTTCAGTGCGGAACGAGCAGGAGCGGATCAGAAATTGGAATTCTTATTGTTCAAAGGTGGGTTAGAAGAGACAGAAGAGAGAGAAGAACCATATCGAACACTGCATCTGTGGGTTGATGTTCACGGGTAACGAATACCGTAACCCAAACTGAGCCCTTCGAGATCATCATTGGGGTTGGTTATACGTGGCTTGCACGGTACGGCACAGGAAAGATGCGTGTTGGCGTACGTGATAGTGAAAAGGGAAGCGTGTGGTTCTGTGGCATTTAGATTTTTCTCGCGCTGAGGCTAATAGAGCACTATGTTCTTCGAACACTGGATTTACTCAGCGGCACTTGCAATCATCATTGGCATGGTCTATCACAAGGTTACCGGTCGGGATTATGCATGGATCATCATCGCGAGTGCGTACGTGCCGGATGTTGATATCATTGCGAATGCAGTGCTAAAGAAGGTTGGTATAACCGTGCTGATCTATGGAAGCCCGATACGACATGGTAATTTCCACAATCTTGCGGTCCTTCTTTTATTCGCGACGGCGGTAGCATTTTTATTGCACCCTATGGGCATTAAGCTCATGGATTCGTTCTTTTTTGCCGGTATCGGGTTTGGTGCGCATTTATTTGAGGATGCGCTCGTCTACGATCTGGGCTATCTCTTGTTATGGCCTTTCTCTGTGCGAAGGTTTGGTATCGGGATTTTCAATTACAGCAGAGATTGGTATGGCGTTGCGGATACAGAGGTGCTGCTCGTCGGGTTGATTCTGGTTTTAGTGGCGGTGATTCTGAGAACGGCATATGAAGGAACTGACTGGCTGAAGCGGAGCATGGGTTTTAGCCTCAGCCTGCGGGCGAATGCGAGATAGAGGCGTGAAGAGAGTACAAATCGTTTGCGAACAGAGCAATATTTTTATATAAGTATCACGAATACGGAGCTATAGGGGTGGGCATCAGTTTCAGGATACCGAAGGAGCTGAAGGAGCGCATAAAGGACGTGGAGATTACCTGGGGCGAAGAAGTGAGGAGGTTCATAGAGGCTAAGCTGCGGGCGTACAGGCAGGCGGGGGAGAGCATTGGACGAGATCGATGCAATGCTCAAGAACCTTCCCAAACCTGCGAAAGGAACTGCATCAACGTATGTGAGGGAGGATCGTGATCGTCATTGATGCATCTTCACTCGCCCACTATAACCTGAGAGAAGAGAACTGGGCGACTGTCCGAGACCATTTAGCGACAGAGCTGTACTCGCTGGATTTAGCAGTGGCTGAGGTTTCGAATGCCATCTGGAAGCACCAGGTGTTCTACCGGAGAAATACTCATGAGCAAGCTCTGCTTATGGTTGCTGCGGTGCAGAAATTGAGAGCGGATGTTGTGGTCTTTGAATCCGTTGAAGTTTATCTTCACGGTGCTCTGGAACTAGCCAGTAGCGAGCAGATTCCGGTTTATGATGCGCTCTATCTGGTGCAAGTGGATACTTATGGCAACTTCGGTACGAGCGATAGGAAGGACGCAATGACGGATTTTCTGATCGAGAAGAGGAGATCAGGATAAGATGAACCTCATGCAGAGAAATTCACGAACCTGATATTGAGGACGGAGTTCTTCTCCAAGCGTCTAACCATTTTAGTAGGACGAAGAGGAGCGACAGAGGATGAAACTCGGGATACCCAAAGATATAACGGCCTTGAAGCAGCATTTGAAGACCCCGTTATACAAAAATTCGGTCTTTATCATGCTGACGTCAGTGACGGGTGCTGAATTCGGGTTTGTGTTCTGGCTGCTTGCGGCGAAGCTGTACCAGCCGGAGGATGTCGGGTTTGGCACGGCGTTAATCTCCTCGATGGCGTTACTGGTGCTCCTTACGCGATTCGGGCTTGATTTCTCGATCATCCGTTTTTTTCCGGGTAATGATAAGAGCAGGGTCTTCAGCACCGCGGCACTCATCACGAGTTTCTTTGCACTTCTCTTCGGCCTGGTTTTTATACTCGGGATTGATCTCTTCTCACCCGAGCTCCATCTCTTGCGCGTACCGCGCAACGCGCTGCTCTTCCTGGTATTCCTGACCGCGAGTTCGGTCGCCGCGTTAACGGGCATCTCCTTCGTCGCGGTCCGAAGAGCGGAGTTTTACTTTCTCCAGAGCATTTTAGTCGGCTTTCGTGTGCTGTTTATCATTCCTCTGGTATTTCTTGGTGCACTGGGTATCTTCGGTGCAGTTGGGATCTCCTTTATCCTGGCGATTCTGGTCTCGCTCGTTCTTCTCACCAAATTAGGAATTCGACCGGCTTTTAAGATTGATACGCGCTTTTTACAGAACGCGTTCCGTTTTTCAGCGGGCAATTATCTTGCAGGCTTATTTATTACTGCTCCGAATTCGATTGTACCCCTCATGGTGCTCAACCTCATTGGGGCCGAAGAGACTGCGTACTACTACATCGCCTTTGCGATCGCCTCTCTCCTTTTTATGATCCCCGGTGCGGTGAGTACTTCCCTGTTTGTGGAAGGGAGTCATGGTGAGGCGTTGAAGCGAACTACGCTCAAGGCGCTGCGTGCGATCTTCTCGCTTTTGATACCCAGCATGCTCTTTCTCTTCTTCGCTAAATGGTCTCGGACAGTCTTGATTGGCGCGGATTATTCGGCACATGGCTTGGAGCTCTTGCGGATCATGGTGCTTGCGAGTCTCTTTGTAGCAGTGACATCTATTTATTACTCGATCAATCGAATCCAGAAGGATGTGAAGAGGCTGGTTGCTTTGAGCGGGTTGATCTTTGCTCTGCTTATTGGCTTGAGCTATCTGTTTATGCTGCATGCTGGCATAATTGGGGTGGGGTATGCGTGGCTTGCGAGCTATGGTATTGGTGCGGTGCTTGTCGGGCTGCTGGTGAAAAGAGAGGGTTGGCTATAGGTGAAAAATCCCCAAGTTAAGTTATTTTTAGGTACCTCTTCCTCTTTGATTTGTAGATAGATACTTTAGGGGTGGGATATATGCGGATAAAATACTACCCTAATGCGGATGCGTTGGATATAAGGGTACGTGATGAGAAACCGGATTATGGTGAAGAGGTAGGGGAAGAGATGGTATTACACTATACAAAGGAGGGGAAGCTGGTTAAAATAGAGATATTGGATGCATCGAAAACGATAGTTGAATTCTTAGAGTCAATTTTGAGTCAAAAGCCGATAGCAAAGGCAGTGAATTACTAAGGGATACTATTAAAAGCTTGAATGTCTGTTTTACATGAAGGAACTCGAAGATTTTGGCGGTGCAGTTTATGGCTATGATCCTATCCGGAGTGAAACGAGTTAAACCAGATTTGCGTTAATTCGGTTTTTATACGGTGTCCAGGTCTTTTGAGCGGCTTGCTCCGTGCTCTGCTTATCGTTGTTACCTGAGCTTCAGTGTGTGTAGTGGCAGGGTATGCGTGGTTTTTCGATTATGGCAGTGGAGCGGTGAGTGGTGGGGTGATGGTGAGAAGGGGTGGGTCTGAGGGTGAATCATATGCGTTTACAGCTCTTTGGCACCCAATACGAGTCGGGGTGGAAGGTAAGGGTGGTAAAACTTTATATTTATCGGAGGTGAATTAGTAAAACAGAGGTGGTATTGATGAGAACAGTGACTGTATCATCAAAGTTTCAGGTAGTAATTCCAGAAGAGATAAGGCGGAAGGTGGGGGTCAAAGTAAACCAGAAGTTGGTCGTTATAGAAAAGGATGGTATTATACATCTGATTCCGCAGCGACCCATAAAGGAGCTGAGGGGTTTCGTGAAGGGGTTAACTGCCGGAGAGATACGTGATGAGGAGGATCGAATGTGATTCTGGTGGATTCTTATGGGTGGATCGAGTATTTCGGAGACGGGCCCCTTGCAGGGAAGTATGCGAGCTATATTGAAGAGGTGCGTGAAGAGAATACCGTTATACCCGCGATTGTTGTGTATGAGGTTTATAAGAAGATCAGGCGGGATAGAGGTGAAGAAAAAGCTTTGGAGGCATATGCACAATTGCTGCGAGCGAAGGTAATTCCGGTGGATGCGAGTTTGGCACTTGAAGCTGCGGATCTCAGCTTGAAGCTTGGGTTGGGTATGGCAGATGCACTTGTCTATGCAACAGCGAAACGGGAAGGTGCAAAGCTTGTGACGAGCGATGAGCATTTTAAGGGCTTTGAGAATGTCGAATTTATCGAGAAAGAGGAGTGAGCGGTTGCTTACTGCTCTGCTTATCGTTGTTACCTGAGCTTCAGTGTGTGTAGTGGCAGGGTATGCGTGGCGTGCGAGCTCTGGTATTAGTGCGGTGCGATGAATGGTGGCGTGATGGTGAGAGGGGAAGTGGGGGTATAAAGGGAGCAAACTGTTTTATTGGGCGAATAAAAAGAGTATATCAATGGTAGAATTGAGAAGCGAGAATACTGGAACTGTATTCAGGACACCTCCTCAGGAATACAGGGCGTATACTGATCTTATTGTAACCTTATTGAATCGGAGCTTGGGGGAGAATTTAGTTTCGGTCGTCCTGTTTGGCAGTGTTGCACGAGGTGAAGCAGGCGAGGGGAGCGATATTGACCTCTTGATCGTCGCGAAAAATTTTGAACCTTTCAAAAGTCGATTTGATGTTTTTAATAAACTCGAGTGGGATTTGAAGACTTCTAAAGCGTATAGGGACTTAAAAGAGAAGAAGCTCGGGACACTCATCAGTCCGATTCCTCATACACCGGAAGAGATAAAAAGAAACCCTCCAATATTATTGGATATCATTACGGATGGAATAATTTTGTATGATACTGATAATTTTATGAGCCTACACCTCAAGGAGTTGAGGAAAAAACTGGTGAAATTGGGTGCACGGAAGATATTTTTAGGGAATGGGAGATGGTACTGGGACTTAAAGCCTGATTATCGTTTACATGAAGTTGTGGAACTATGAGAACCGATGAACTAGCACGCGACTATCTTGCTCGTGCCGAGCTGATACTTGGAGAGGCGAGGAATGCAGCGAGTAATGAGGTTTATTCATTAGCAATCAGGAGGGCTCAAGAGACTGTTGAGCTCTCACTTAAAGCAGCATTAAGATTCCTGGCGATCGAATATCCGAGGGACCATGATATTGGCGATGTTTTGCTCCGTGTTAAAGAGACGAGACCAATTCCAAACTGGTTCAGAGATAAGATAGACCTCATGGCACGGGTGTCAAGTGATTTAGCGAGAAAGCGAGGTCCTGCGTTTTATGGGGATGAATGTGCGGGTATGCCGGCTTCCCAACTCTTTACCAGGGAAGAGAGTTTAAGAGCTCTGAACGATGCTGAAGAGATCTTCAAGCTCTGTAAGCGCTTAATACTGTAATGCTCTTCTTAAGCTCTATCTCCACTTCTTCACCTTCCTTTAAATCCAATTTCTCCAGGGGCTTCAAAACATTATTCTTGTACACAGCCTTTATTCC
>RXIE01000159.1 GCA_004212135.1 Candidatus Methanophagales archaeon ANME-1-THS
TTTATCATCGCCCTTTAAAGAGCTCCTCAACCGGATCGAAAACCCGCATCTCTATATGCGACGAGGGATTATCCTCGGGCATCGGGGTTACGAGGAGGTGCTGCGAGCGATGAATGAACGACGCGCATTTGCCGTGATGAGCGGGTTCATGCCATCCGGGAGAGTTCATCTTGGTGGTAAAATGGTCATGGATGAGATCATCTGGCACCAGCGCATGGGCGGCGATGCGTTTGCCTGCATTGCGGATATGGAGGCGCATTCCGTTCGGGGCATTTCATGGCGTAACTGCAGGGCAATCGGCATCAACGAATATATCCTGAGTCTCGTCGCACTGGGTTTTGATATCGAAAAGGGGCATATCTACTTCCAATCGGAGAATAAAAAGCTCCGCGATCTCGCGTTCGAGCTCGGAACGGAGATCAACTTGAGCGAACTCAGTGCGATCTATGGATTCCAGGGCGATACGCACATCTCGCATATGATCAGTGTTCTGGTGCAGAATGCGGATATACTCCAGCCCCAGCTACGCGAATATGGCGGCCCAAAGCCCACGGTCATTCCTGTCGGTGTTGACCAGGACCCGCATATACGGCTCACACGCGACGTCGCGTCGCGAATGAGAATCTTCCTCGTAGAAAAGCGATTGGATGATACGAATAAAACAAAGCGGATCGATTTTAGGCCGAATTATCTTGACCGAGGGGTGCTCGAGGCGATGATAAAAAAGTTACAGGGAGCAGGGTACTTAACAGAAGAACATACGTTCCACATCGATGTATCGAATGTGCACGATGTACGTGCTTTAGAACGAATAGTGCGGGATGTAGAGTTCGAACATGGCGGCTATGGCTTCTTCATGCCCGCGGCAACCTATCACCGGTTCATGCAGGGATTAACGGGCGGGAAGATGTCCTCAAGCGTGCCGGAGAGTTATATCGCGCTCACCGAACCGCCGGAAGATGCCGCGAAGAAAGTACTCCAGGCGAAAACCGGTGGACGCGTAACGGTCGAAGAGCAGAAGAAACTCGGCGGAGTACCCGAAGAATGCACGATCTATGAGCTCCTGATATCGCATCTCATCGAAGACGACGAGGAGGTAAAAGAGCTCTTTGAAGCATGCAAAAGCGGCAAAAGGCTCTGCAAAGCGTGTAAAGCACAGGCCGCTGAGCTCATGGCATCATTCCTGAAACAGCATCAAGAAGAACGAGAGAAGGCGAAAGAAGTCTTGATGCAGCATGAAATTTATAAAGAATGGTTCCGCTGACCACACAGATTCCTCAAACGGCACTGAAAGCCCGAAATGAATCGTTACAAATCGCGGCTCATAACTGGCAGGTGGTTAACGAGGAGGTCATGAGTGCGGTGAGGATCCCAGAAGCGCTTTTGCCTTCCTTACCGCCTCAATAGCGTCCTTCGCATAGGCATCCGCACCGATTGCGGTCGCATACTCCGCGCTGACTGCTCGACCACCCACCATTATCTTTACTCCCAGCCCGATACCCTTGCAATACTCGATTACCTCGGCCATGTACTCACGCGTCGTCGTTAATAACGCGGAGAGCGCGAGAATATCCGCTTTGGTTGCCGTGACCGCACTCGCATACCGTTCCTTATCAACGTCGATGCCGAGATCAATGACCTCGAAACTGCCCGAGGTGAGCATGATACTCACGATCTCTTTGCCGATATCATGCACGTCCCCTTTCACCGTGCCGATTACCACTCTTCCAAGCTTCTTCTCCACTTTGTCCCTCGTCCCTTGTAAGAACGGCTTGAGGATACCCAGTGCTTTCTTCGCATTCCAGCCGGAAACGATCAGTTCCGCGTCAAAATACCGCTCCTTGTAGCCGTCCCCGATTGCATTGAGTCCCGCGGTCAACTCGTCAATGATCTCGTACGCACTCATTCCATTGTTCAACCGCTCCTCGCAAAAAGTCTCTATGCTCTTTCTCGTGACGTCGAGCAGCGCGTCTACCACATTTCCCATCTCGGTAAACCTTAAACTATCATAAATAATGAGACCAACGCTTAAAATTTTTACTCCACTCTCTAATATATAATAGGATAGGATCATGGAGCTCATCGTCCGAGAGGCGAGAAAAAAAGCCGAGCTCGTCAGGGGAAGAACGATTCTCTCCTATTTGCAAGAGCTGAATATTGATATCAATGCCTCGTGTGGTGGCAAGGGAGAGTGTGGTCAGTGTCTGGTCGAAGTTGAAAGCTCCCCCGGGGCGCTTGCTGATAAGACCGAAATCGAGCATAAATTTGTACAGAACGAGTGGCAACGACTCGCCTGCCAGGCAACTATTCGTAAAACTGATAAGCCCATTTACGTCACGGTACCCCGAAGATCCTTCTGCATTTTAGATTCCGGAAAATACTGGGAGATTCCTCTTTCACCAGTTGTACGCAGAGCGGGCGAACGAGTCTTGTACGAGTCCCACGATCTGGGAGCATATCCCGGGAGGATCTATGGTATTGCGCTTGACATTGGAACAACCACGCTTGCTATGTATTTAGTTGACCTTGAGACTGGTGGAGTGCGTTCGGTCTGCGCGCGGGAGAATCCGCAGACGAGATACGGAAATAATGTAGTTTCACGGATAGAATTTGCAAAAAATGGTCAGAGCATACTTGAACAGGAAATCAGAACCGCGGTAAACGAAATGATCACCACACTGACTGACCCGGCCCAGGTCTATGAGATCGTGGTCGTTGGCAACCCGGTAATGAGAGATCTCTTCTTTGGCTATCCCGTCGAGTCACTTGGCAGAAGCCCGTTTGAACCGCTGAGCCTCGAGCCCGTGCGTAAAATGGCGAACGAACTAAGGATCGTGGCAAATCCCCAGGCACGGGTCTACGGGCTCCCGTTGATCGGGGGTTTCGTCGGCGCAGATGCGTTAGCCGTCGTGCTGGCGACCGGGATGTGCAAAAGCGAGACGATTAGCATGGCGATTGACATCGGCACAAATACCGAGATTGTGCTCGGGAACCGGGATATGTTGATGGCAACCTCCTGTGCCGCGGGTCCCGCGTTTGAGGGGAGCAGTATAACGCACGGGATCTGCGGCGTCAACGGTGCTATAAAAGAGGTGCACATCGAGCAGGGGGGAGTGCTCTATAAAACGATCGGTTATGCAGATCCCGTCGGCATTTGCGGCTCAGGGTTGATCGACATCTTAGCAGAATTACTGGAGAACCGGATAATTAACGGCAGGGGCAAATTCGTCGGTAAAAATAAAGAATTTCTTATTACGAGCAGGATTGGACTATCCGAAGAGGATATCGACCAGTTGAATCTCGCGAAGACCGCGGTATCCGTTGGCACGAAGATCCTTCTCGAACGGTATGGGATCACGCTTGGGGACATAGAGAGCATCTTTCTTGCTGGCGCGTTCGGATATTATATCAACGTCGAGAATGCGATACGGATAGGGCTCCTCCCGCCTGTGGAACTGGGAAAAGTGGAGAAGGTCGGCAATGCCGCGGTGGAAGGCGCTCGACAGGCACTGGTATCAAAGCTCAAACGCGCAGATGCCGAAGCTGTTGCTAAGCGGATCGAACATATCAAACTGGAAGAGGAACCGGACTTCATCGAACAATTCGTTGGCGAACTGTACTTCAAGAAGTATTTGTAAGCTTTTTTATGTTTCCAGATTTTTAATGTGATGATTTTCTCAGCCCTAACCACCCCGCAATAAATTGCGGGGCATCCACGGTAGTTGATCGGGGCTCAGCATAACAACTCGTTGAACTCCTCAACACTTATTTCAGCATCTCTTAACATTTTTCTTAAAAGTCCTTTGCCCAGAACTTTATGTTTAGGAATCGTTAACGGCTTTTTGCTTTTGTCCGATTTATGTTTCATCCGGATATGGCTTCCTTTTTGCCTTACGATTACATAACCCGGCTTTTCAAAACAGTTAACTGCTTTCTCTCCAGAAATAGCAGGTAATTTGCTCATATCTCCACTGCCACGATGTGGTAGCTGAACTCCTGGATTGTATCAAGCTGTTCAACGATTTCCTCCTTTTGTTCTTCAAGACACTGTTCAATCACTTCGTGTATGTTTTTTAGTGCTTCATCCAAGGTTTTCCCCTGCGTATAGCATCCCTGAAGAAGTGGACATTCTACCACATAAAAACCGTCCTCATCCTTTTCTACTAGAACTGGGAGAAGAACTTTTTTACCACCTGTCATTTTCAATCACCATTTTAATATCTCTTTTCCTTCTTAAATATGGTTGCCACGCTTTTATACAAGCCCCAACCATGTCACCCCCGAATAGTTTCGGTGGTATCCCATTTGCATCTTGTTATGTAAGCTCCTGCTTGGTCTAAACTCGTAATCGGGTTGGTCTGTGCTCTTTCACTTGCTTCTACTGCTATTAAACTCTGTCCTAATGTTGCAGCTAAGAAAAAAGCTGCTATTGTTGCAACGAATCCATACAACGCTATTATGCCCCAATCTACTTAGAGCACTATGCAGAATTCAAATATAAATCCCATTAATAGTGCTATCAAAAGAATAATTCCTATTCGTTTTGCTTTGTTCATTTTTTGAAGTCTTTCTTGGTTGTTTGAGTGTTTTGTGTTATCCGGTAACCAATTATCATTATTTTCTAGGCCTATTAATTTCTTCCCATAATCAGTCAAAGTATATTTTCCATGACTAAGTCGTTTAAATACTCCTTCATATCTCTTTCCAACAGGTGGAGCTCCACCAGGATGGTCTACCCTCATACCTTGAAATATAGCTGTGTAGCGGGATAACCAAATATCCTGATCGACCCCAATTTGATCTCGTATATCTTTTCGACTGAACACCTTCTTTCCGTGTTCTTTTACCAAGATTGACATGGCTTGTAATATTTCTTCTGCATTCGTCAACTTAATATCCTCCTCACCCCATTTTTATTCTTACGACCCTCCATTCCCCCATGGCAACAGCTCCATTATCGATCATAAAAATACCATAAGAAACTCCGCTAATCTCTATTTTTCGACTTGTTAGCTCCTCTTCATACAGTTTCAATGTAGAATAAGATATATGCGAAATGGGGTGCACCCCTAAAAGTAGACAGTGAGTTAAGAAATAAAGAGGGGGTGCAACATGAAAACAAGGCGACACTACACACGGGAGTTTAAGATCGCTAATATCCGGGGGCAATAGCCATGATTGCCCCATTTTATCATTCCTCATCGCCATTTCTCATCAATACCTCGCTTTTATAACCGGATAATAGTTTTGCAAGCCGCAATAAAAACATTTCGGTTTAATTCCGCTTGGAATTGAATTTCATTAACTTTTAAGATGTCTTTTTGCAATTCGTGTTAGATCAGGCCATATAGTGCGGGTGTATGGAGAAGAAGGATCACTTTTTATATCTACGCAATCTATTGGTTGTTAGGTAATTGTTGGACAGCCTCTATTGCTTGCAAAGTAGTTTGTAAACGCTCTTCTTTTGTAAAGAAAGGAAGTTAGCTCAACGCCTCCTTGAGCGCTTCTGCAAGCAATCGACCAGCCTTTTGCATTATCGGTCTTTCTGGTCCCATGAAGGCGACACACTCATTATCATGCATCTGCCCGATCTGTTCCTCAAGTGATTTCATATCCTTGTATGATAGCCCCACGAGCTTTGTAGCAACCTTCGAAGCGGAACCGCAGGGTGTATCCCGGATGACCCTGACTTTCTCGATAACCTTATTTTTCGTATCAAGGCTCAATTCAAGTTTTGGTTTCCCGAAACATTCGGCAAACGACTTTACCGCTTCATTCTCACTCGTCTCCAGTGAGCACAGCGGTTCCGGAAAATCGATATGGATATGCTTCTTCGCGAGCTCAGCCTTAATTGAATATCTGCCCTCAGGTATCAAGTTCGGGTCCTCAATAGGCCACAGAACAGCCCTGGCACCCAGTTTTTCCGCGATGACCGGTACCAGATCACCTGCCTTGGGGAGGATCCCGAGCACGAGGAGCAGATCACACGCACAGCGTGGTAAATCCATGGGAAGGTCTCGTTCAGGCTCGTCGAGCGATACCGATGCGAGCTTGAGGTCGTAGATGCCCACAATCCGGTCCGCATATCCAACCTTCGTGAGATGGTTGATGACAAGCTCACCAAACGATCCGTGATAAAGGATATAAATTCGCTCCATATGATCTCTTACTGCTATGGAAGATTTTAAGTTACCTGCATATGCATCAGCGCGCTCCTCTTCCCGCCTCCCCTCTCAGATTTTTTACGTCGATCTGAAGCTAACCCAAAATCCTCGTGCAGACCTCACGATACACCTCTGAAAGATCACCTTTTCCTTGCCTGAAGACATCTTTATCAAGGCTGATGAAATTCAATTCCTGCTCATACGCGTCTTTGTCCCAGAACCGGCACACATCCGGCGTACCGACCTCATCGGCAAGAACGATATCCCCTCTTCTGCTCCTCCCGTATTCGAGTTTGAAATCAGCCAGTATAATCCCCCTCTGGATTAAATAAGACCGTAATATAGCTCCTATCCGGATCGTCTCCTCCTTTACATGCGCCAGTTCACCTTCAGCCATCCATCCACTCCCTATGATCTCATCATCCGTTACGGGACGGTCAATCCGCTCAAATTTGGTCGTAAATTCCAAAAAGCTCCTGGTGAGCGGCATTCCCGCGCTCCGTTCCCCCGGCCCGAGGACCTCGTCCTCTATAACAAGCTCGCCCGCATTATATCGCTTCCATAGCGAGCCGTAGAGGTAGTTTCGTGCTATCACCTCAACCGGTAGGATACTCACCTCCTCGGCCACTAACATGTTGGGCGGCAGGTATTCCTTGTAATGCGTCGGTATCCCCTCAGCCTGTAACTTCTCAAACCAGAAACAGGATAATTTGCAGCAGATCGCGCCTTTATGCTGATATTCAGCCTTCTTAAGGCCATCAAATGCCGTCACCCGGTCAGTAAACACAAAAATAATGTCCCCGTTCGGTCTTTGATAAATCTCCTTCGCTTTTCCACTTCGGATAAACTTCGCCTCGTTCATTGCCTTCCCTACCCTTCCTCAGATAAGAATACACCGCGTATTTTTAAATAGAGCATCCGCTAAGGTATGATACAGAGTATGGCAGAACCGAAACTGAGAACGGCACACGTCAAACGGAGCACAACAGAAACGGAGATCGAGGTCGAGTTGAACCTTGATGGGCGTGGAACGAATGCTATCAGCACCCCGATAAAGTTCTTTGACCACATGCTCGCCACGTTTGCACGCCACGGGTTTTTTGACCTTCGGGTGAACGCAGGCGGGGATTTGAGTCATCACGTCGTGGAGGATACCGGTATCGCGCTCGGTGAGGCGTTTAAAATTGGGCTCGATGCAGGTGGCGCAAAGGGAAGGGAAAGAACCGTGCGATTTGGTTATGCGAGTGTACCCATGGATGAATCGATTGCACACTGTGCCGTCGATATAGGGGGAATAGGCGGTGAGGGGAGGAGTTTTACCGTGATCGAGGTGGACTTCGCTAAAGAACAGGTCGAGAATTTCAGTACTGAGAACTTAGCACATTTCATCAGTTCGTTCGCCGCTCACGCCCACTTCACCATTCATATCTCCGCAAAGGGCGAGAACGAACATCACAAGGTCGAGGCGATTTTCAAAGCCCTCGCGGTCGCTTTAGATAAGGCGACGCGGATCGAAGAACGGAGAAAAGGTGAAGGGGTCACGACCTGAACTGCGCCATTGTTCAGAGACGTTTTAAGTGATCTTATCCATAGCGGCGTTCTTCGAGCGTTTATTTTTCTCCGTTGATCAACCTTTCTTTTTAAGAAAGCTAGTGATGTCTTTTCGTTGATCAACCTTTCTTTTTAAGAAAGCTAGTGTTTCAACAACTTAATTTTGGAACAATTTAAGAACTTCCGAATACCATGATATATTCATGGTAGGTATAGAACTTGAGGAGAATGAGGAAAAGTTTCTCAGGAACTTTCTGAAAAAGGGACG
>RXIE01000160.1 GCA_004212135.1 Candidatus Methanophagales archaeon ANME-1-THS
AAAGAGAAATTTGTGGCACACATGCAGGAACTGAGCGACGAGCATCACGTTGATTCGGTAGAGGTACGGGATGTGCGGAAAGTGAAAGCGTACGCGCCCTACACGTATATCATTGGAATAGATGCGAGCATAAAGAAATAAAGAGGAACAGATCCCGTCTATCCAACAGGAATGATTCGAGTGGATCCATAAAATAGTACTTATTTCGATCATTATTGGGGATAGGCTGCCCTCTGCATATTGAAGTTTATCTTCTTCTTTGGGTATTCTCATTCCCTCACCTGAGCACCCTGTAAGATTACGAAGATTAAGGTGAACATTTCTTCAAATGGATCCATCGCATCGATGATAGTATTCTTTGCACTGCAAAGATCCATAGTATCATAACTCTTTTAATCCACGTAATTTCTCATTTTTACCCCTGTTTTGTAACTCAACGTCTGCCCGAAGGCTATGAAGAATATTTATATCGAACGTGCTCAATCCTTAAACATGGTCACCACACCCCTCGGCGACAAGTTAAAAAAGCAGATTTTGAGATTCCAGAAAAACGAGATTACTGAACATTGTATTTACCACAAGCTTGCTCAGTCGGTGAAAGACGAGCAAAACAAAAAAGTTCTGCTAGATATCTCTAATGAAGAGCTCCGACACTACCACGTATGGAAAACTTATACGAATCAAGACGTGAAGCCCTCCCGGGTGATGCTCTGGAAATATTATCTCATAGCCCGGATACTCGGTATAACGTTCGGCATAAAGCTCATGGAGAAGGGTGAGGAAAACGCTCAGGTATCGTATGGCGCGACCGCCAGTCTGGTACCGGACGCCCGGAACATAGAACGGGATGAAAACGAGCATGAAAATGCGCTTATACACATGATCAACGAGGAGCGGCTGATGTATGTCGGCTCAATCGTTCTCGGATTGAATGATGCCCTCGTCGAACTCACCGGTGCACTTGCGGGCTTCACCTTCGCGTTCCAAAATACTCACCTTATCGCATTGGCGGGTCTTATTACCGGCATAGCAGCCTCACTGTCCATGGGTGCCTCCGAGTATCTCTCCACCAAGTCAGAGGCAGGCGAGGAAGGACTGAAGAGCCCGGTCAAAGCATCGGTTTATACCAGCCTGGCCTACATCCTTACCGTGCTCTTTTTAATCCTGCCCTTCTTTATACTTCCGAATGTCTATCTCGCCTTAGGCGCAACCCTGGTTAACGCGCTCATCGTGATCCTCCTCTTCACGTTCTACATTTCAGTCGCCAAGGACCTCCCGTTCAGAAAACGGTTCCTCGAAATGGCGACCATCAGCATCTGTGTGGCGGCTCTGACGTTTGCGATCGGATTCCTGATACGGCTATTCTTGGGAATCGAGATTTGAATGTTCAACGGTCAGCAACAAGGTTTATGCCACGATCAACTTCACGTAATCCATTTTTCCCGTTGCCTGAAATATGCGAACCAGTTCTTTTATCCGCGTAGCATCCCCCTCGAGAACGAACACCTCGAGACATTTATCCTCGCGCAAGTGATTATGGATCTGTGTAGTTATAATATCCTCAAAACCATGCTTCCCCGCCGTCACTGCATCCTCCACCTTCGGTGCGTGAATGAGCAAGAGCACGCAATTCAACGTGCCTGCCAATCGTTCTTTCTCTTTACAATCCGCAATGAGCATACGTGCGCCAGTTCGCATCACATCAGACCGTCCGGAGAATCCGAGTTCCTTCTGGAGCTTATCGAGCTCCTCAAGGAGTCCTTTGTTCACGGATACGCTGATAATCGTCATTCTCATCACGCCTGAAGGGTTAATAATAATCTTATAAATACCCCCTTCAATCTTAATAATAATATCTTTAAATATTATTAATATCTATTAAGTATCATGCGAGATATTAGGAACATTGGCGGGATGGCGGGGGGGAGGAACTGGATTGTTATAGGAACGCTGATTCTTGCGATTTGCGTGCTCGGCTGTCTTGCACCTGCGGGAGACCAAGCCGAAGAAGGGAAGATAGGGGTGATTGTGAGCATACTCCCGCAGGTCGATTTCGTCGAGCAAATCGGTGGCGAACACGTAGCAGTAACCGTGATGGTTCCACCCGGTGCGAGCCCCCATACCTACGAGCCCACCGCAGGTCAGTTGCGAGAGGTCAGTAAGGCACAGATGTACGCAAAAGTGGGTTCTGGTGTTGAGTTCGAACTGGCATGGTTCGATAAAATAAGAGCGGTGAACCGAAATATGCTCATCGTTGACTGCTCGAAAGGGATTGAGTTGATCCATGGAGCGGACGAGCACGATCACGGAGGTGCGGATCCCCATATCTGGACTTCTCCGCGCAATGCCAGAATAATGGTAGAGAATATCTGTGCTGGACTCATAGAGATCGATCCTGAGCACGAGGCGGAGTATATCGCTAACCGAGACAGATATCTTCAGGAGCTCGATGCGCTTGACGTATACATCCATGAGCGACTTGACCCCTATACAAAGAAACGCGTCTTTTTAATCTACCATCCCTCATTTGGCTATTTCGCCGCTGAGTATAATCTCACGCAAATCGCGATCGAGCAAGAAGGAAAGGTTCCAAGCCCGAAGGTGATCCAGGATTGCATTGATTACGCGCGGCAGTACAACCTCTCCTATGTCTATGTCGCGCCACAATTCGCGACACAGAATGCCGAGATGGTTGCACATGAGATTGGCGGTCGAACCGTTTTTATAGATCCACTTCCTCTTGATTATAGTGCCACTATGCGAAGCGTTGCAGCTTCACTTGCTCTGGAGATGGAATACTAATGCCACAGAGAAGTGAGATTGTAAGGCTCGAAGATGTCTGGCTCCAGTTCGATGGTGTCCCGGTACTGGAGGGGATTGATCTTTCCATTTATGCGTATGATTTCCTGGGCGTCATAGGCCCGAATGGGGGTGGAAAGACCACCCTGCTCAAGGTTATTCTCGGCTTGCTGGAGCCAAATCGAGGTAAAGTTACTGTTTTCGGGCATGCTCCTGAACGAGGCCGGAAATACGTGGGCTATGTCCCCCAATTCAGCCTCTTCGATCGCGAATTCCCGATCAGCGTCTGGGATGTCGTGCTGATGGGGCGCATGAGTCATATGAAACGATTCAGACGATATACTGAAGAGGATACGAAGCGTGCAGTCGAAGCCCTGAAGACTGTTGAAATGCTCGATTGCCAGGATTGCCAGATCGGTAAACTCTCCGGAGGGCAGCAACAACGGGTCTTTATCGCGCGTGCTCTGGTCTCCGAGCCGAGACTCCTTCTTCTCGATGAGCCGATGGCGAGCGTGGATTCACCAATGCAGACTGAGCTTTACGAGCTCTTCGAGAAACTGCGGCAGCAGATGGCGATCGTGTTAGTCTCGCATGATATCAGTGCGGTCTCCATTTACGTCGATAAGATCGCCTGCCTGAACCGTAAGCTGTATTATCACGGCACCAAAGAGGTGCCGATGGAGGACCTGGAAGCCGCATACCGATGCCCGGTCGATCTTATAGCTCATGGTTTTCCTCATCGTGTATTGCGGGAGCATGAGTGAAATGCTCGCTATTCTTCAGTATGAATTTATGAGAAATGCACTCGTTGCTGCGCTGTTAGCCAGTATCGCCTGTGGGATCATCGGCGTTTATGTGGTCGTGAAACGGATCGTATTCATCAGTGGTGGAATTGCGCACGCGGCCTTCGGGGGTATCGGATTAGGCTATTTCCTGGGTGTCGACCCTATCTTAGGTGTTGTTCCCTTCAGCATTGCGTCGGCGCTCGGCATGGGGCTCGCGGGGCGAAGAACAAAGATCCCGGAAGACACCGCGATCGGGATTTTATGGGCAATCGGAATGGCGTTAGGTATCATGTTTATTGGATTCACACCGGGTTATGCCCCGGACCTCTTCGGCTACCTCTTCGGGAGTATATTGACGGTGCCCACCTCGAACCTCATCATTATGCTGATCCTGAATGCAGCAATAATCGTGAGTGTCATTGCGCTCTACCGCGAATTTCAAGCGATCTCCTTCGATGAGGAATACGCAACGGCGATGGGGCTGCCCACCGAGCGGCTATATCTCCTCCTCCTATGCCTCATCGCCTTGACGGTCGTGCTGCTGATACGGATCGTGGGTGTGATCCTCGTCATTGCGCTGTTAACCATACCTGCGGCACTGAGCAAACGATTCACCCATCGTCTGAGTACTATGATGCTCCTTTCAATCCTGCTGTGTGCGCTGTTCACGACGGGAGGTCTGTGGTTTTCATATCTCTTCGATTTGCCGTCGGGTGCTACAATCGTTCTGGTTTCCGTGGTCGCGTTCCTTCTCTCTCCTCTTTTAGCCCGCTCGCGGTGAGGTCATCACCCCGGTATCACCTCCCTTTCGTCCTTCGTAGGAAATCGCGCGGCTCAAGCGCTATAAACCTTCTCCTTTTCGTTGTGAAAGAGCGCAATAGCAATCTTTAAATTTCAACTCCGCGATAGTATTATAACTGAAGAGAGAAATACGATTAGAAAGGAAGCATATCCAGGCGAACATGAGGGAAGGAGGTGAAACAGAACAGTGAAAATCGTAACCATAATCGTCGTGGTGGTGATCGCGCTCTTCTTTCTCCTGCCTATTCTTTATGGACAGGCGCCACTTCCGGAAGACATGTCACCGAGCGCGATAGGGAGCTTTATCGGCGGGTTTGCACGCTACTGGGTCGAAGCTATAAAAACCGCATTTTCATAATCCGTTCGGTACCAGTGAGAAGATCAGAATGGGGCGTTAAAGCTTCGCAGCCGCTTCAAATCGTTCCTTTAAAAATTTAGGGTCCAGGGAAGCGAGAAGCCAGCCTGCACGTGGTCCTGACGGCTTGCCTAATAAGGCGGTATAAAGCCCCTTAAAAATCTCTCGCGCTTCGATGTTAGTACCAGCAGCTACCTCGTAGATCTTGTTGTGCCACTCTTCGGCGCTCAGGGTCATGCCGCCCTGTACGTAGTGAGCCAGGAGTCCCAATACGTTTTTCTGCGCCTCTGAAACGCCTTGGAGCTCCTCTTTTGGTAACTCGCGTTGTAATTCGAACTTCACGCTCGGCGGTGCGTAGGTCCGCAGCCAGTTCTCTGCGTACCGTGCTTTCTTCTTTAGCTCCTTTAATTCCTCTTCATCCTGTTCATGGAGCTCAAATCCGCTCCTCTTGATCACCTCGAGCAGGGTCAGAAAATCGCCCCGCGCAATTTGCACGAGGGTTATAAGATGCCGGAAGGGTATTTTGCCCGCAATACCTGTGCCCACACCCACTATCTCCCGCTCATACTCATCGATAAGGTTGAGTAAAGGGAGCGAAGGATCAAATTCGATGTGCTTATCCGGTCTCACCCGTGAAATGACGTACTTTAAGATCTCGGGCGGCACTGCCTCTAAGATCTCATGCACCGGTATGTTCGTGCCCCGGGATGAGGACATAGCGGTAATCTTCGCCTGCGCTCCCTCTGCCGTGGTCTTGAGGAGAATATGTTCGAAAGGAATAGGATAGGGTGCTGGATAGTTGAAGATGTGTGTGGATATCTGTGTCCCGGTATCAAAAGAGCCTCCGGGCGAGGCGTGGTCTTTGCCAAAAGGTTCGATAGTAACGCCGAAGATCTTCCATCTCGCCGCCCAGTCTATTCTCCATGCGAGCTTGCCACCACCCCTGAACGACGCAACACCCTTGTTCCCGCAGGTACACTCGTAATAGACCTCCTCCTCAGCGAGGTCGTAACCCTTCACCACGGCCGCATTGATCCTGCCACAGACCTTACAAAGTGGATTGAACGGTGACCAATCGCCCGGCAATGCCCGCCCCGAGACGTCCGCGATTATCCTCGCTAACTCGTCCTTCTTTGCTAACGCGTCCTTTATCATAGCCACGTACATCCCGGACTTGTACAGCTCATCAGCTCTGAAGATCTCCATTTTTATGCCCAAGATGTCCAGGGAATCGAGGAAGGGCTGCAGGTAATGCTCTGCATAGGATGCATGGCAGCCTTCGGGATCGGGTATCTCTGATAAAGGCTTGCCTCTGTGCGCTTCGTAGTCCGGCGGAAGGAAGGGGTATCGTCTCCTGAGTGGGTCAAAGGAGTCAGCGACGTAGATAAGCCGCGCGTTCACGCCCGTCGTCACGAGGGCTGAGTGCACAGCATCTGCAATGATAATCTCTCGTAAGTTCCCGACATGGATAGCGCCGGACGGCGTGATACCGGTCGCAACCACATGCGTTTTATCTTTCCGCTTCGCTATTATCTCCTGTGCGATTGCAAACGACCAGTGCATTGCGTTTAATAAGTAGTACCGCGACGTTTTAAAGCTAAAGGATCGCCTTCACGCTCGTTGCTTGTTTTCTATCGCGCGATTGGCACGCTGATCCGCCTTCATTATGAGGGGATCTTCTCTCGATACGTGCACATAGCGTACCCTGCCAAAATGCTGCTCTTTTTCTCGTACCTGAAGAACCAGCTCGTGTAATCGTGTATTTTTAATTGCATACTCGCCGTTGAGCTGTCTCACCATTAACTCGCTGTCTGAGAAGCAATCGAGCTCGCGTGCCGCGAAACTCCGTGCCAGTTCCAATGCTTTGAGCACTGCCCGATATTCTGCAACGTTGTTCGTTGCGGTGCCAATAAACTCTCCATATTCTTGTATCACTTCGCCGGTTTCATTGCAGATGAGAATGCCAATGCCCGCAGGACCGGGGTTTCCCCGACTCGCTCCGTCGGAATATATACGTAGTTTTCTCACACTCATACATCCCCTTCTCTAAGAAATAAATCATGCTTAAGAGCGTAACCAAGAAATGACCTACAACATGGATCTATCTCAAAAAACTAAAGTTTGACAAGTTCATCAATCGCCCGCAATGCTTGCATCAGTTGGGGAAAGAATGTGATAAGATCTTCTTCACTCAAATTATCGACGAGTTTGCCATAATTTTTGGCACCGGTTATCTTCTTTACTTTTTTCAAGAATTTTATTTTATCTTTATCTTGCTTCGGCGGATCTATCCGCACACCGTATTTTACCTCGATCAGATGAGCAATGTGGAACTCGGTTTTCGGACAAGTTTCATCGCCCATGACGCACACTACGATGGAGAAATCTTTACCATTTTGGCCGGTTATCAATAAGGTTCTTTCGTCTGGAGGGTCTAATTTTTTAATCTCACCTTTGATACTGAAGCCCACTTGTCCTTGTTCAATTTGTTTTCGAAGATCATTAACGATGCGCGTGCTAAAATGTTCTAAATCAATGATGATAAGGAAAGGACCATTGGCTGAGAGTTCAACATAATTCCCAATGACCTTCAAGATAGCAAGTGTTGTTCGTGGTTCAAATTTTTTCTGTAACTCCGCAGAAACACCGAGTTTACTAGGATAATGTGGAAAGCAGAGAAGGGTTGCGGTACCATTGAGTTTCTGTGTAAGAGCATCCACTAATTCCACCTCGCTGGTCCCGTCCCCCGTTAAACAGATACATGAGCATTCGTGCAGTTTTTCAAAGCTCTCAAAGCTCGCTTTGAAGCTCATAGTTTGAGCAGATCAGACAAAAGTCGCGGGTCTTGATTCGCAATTACGAAGTTCTCCAGTTCTTCGAGCGAATGCCTTTTGTGGAGTAAGATATCCTCCGGGGTCTTTTGCAGTAAAATGATTCTACTATCCTTGCTCCCGGTGTCAAGTCAGTACTTCCGAAGACCCTTACTTCCGAAAGAGATTTATAGGTACCACATCTTCTCCACAAGAGAGGCCAAATGAACCTGGTTATGTCGAGTTTGGTGAAGTTAGGGATTCGCGAGGG
>RXIE01000161.1 GCA_004212135.1 Candidatus Methanophagales archaeon ANME-1-THS
ACGAAACAAATAAGGTGATCGTGGTCGTCAAGAAGGGGGATATGGGCTTGGCGATCGGTAAAGGTGGCGCGAACATCAACAAGCTCAAGAAACTGATGAACCGGGATATCGAGGTGGTGGAACATTCACCAGATCTGAAGGAATTTATAGAGAATCTACTCCGTCCGGCTTATGTGAAGAGCGTCGAGCTGCTGCAGAATGATGACAAACAGTGTGCATACGTGGAGGTGCTCACCAAGCATAAGGGTATCGCGATCGGCAAAAATGGTGAGCGAATAAAGCGGGTAAAATTGCTGGTGAAACGAGACCAGGGTATCGATAACGTGATTATAAAATAAGGTACCAACCAGGTTGAGGTTAAAGGCGATCGGTTAAAAAGTTTTTATACAAGAAAGATAAAGTCTAGCCAGGTTCACGGTGAATAACGAGATATGGGACGAGGACTATATACCGCGCGGCATTTGAAACAGAAGCGAAAGAAGTTCAGGTGGAAGAGCCTCGAATTCGCACAGCGGATGTTGAAATCCGCGCAAAAAGCCGACCCCCTGGAGGGGGCACACATGGCCCGGGCTATTGTCCTGGAGAAGGTGGGGATAGAGGCCAAGCAGCCGAACTCAGCAATACGAAAATGTGTCCGTGTTCAGTTAATCAAAAATGGTAAACAGGTGACCGCCTTTTGCCCCGGTGATGGTGCAATCAAGTTTATAGATGAGCATGACGAGGTCCTGATCGAGGGTATAGGCGGTCGAAAGGGGCGATCGTATGGCGACCTCTCGGGCGTGCGGTTCAAGGTCGTGGCGGTGAACGATATCGCATTGAACGAATTGGTGCGGGGCAGAAAGGAGAAGGTCTTGAGGTGAGGGTGATGCAACTCGCGGTGCAGTTTGATAAGATCTTTGATAAATGGAGCATTGCTGAGGTGAAGGTAGCGGACGTCGGCCTGGAGCGGCATATCAGTCTCCGGCCAGTCTCCGCGCTGCACACCGGCGGAAGGCATGCGAAACAGCAATTTGAGGAATCGAAGGTTTGTATCGTCGAACGATTGATTAACAACTTGATGCGGACGGAGAAGAACACGGGTAAGAAATTGAAAGCCTATTCGATTGTTGAAACTGCGTTTGATCTGATCCACGAAGCGACGGGTGAAAATCCGGTTCAGGTGCTTGTCAATGCGATTCAGAATGCAGGGCCGAGAGAAGAGACCATCCGGTTGAGATTTGGTGGCATATTGGTGCCGAAGGCCGTGGACGTCACGTCACAGAGGCGAGTCAATCAAGCGCTCAACTTCATCGCGCTGGGTACGCAGAAATGCGCCTTTAAGAGCAGGAAGAGCATAGAGCGATGCCTTGCTGATGAGCTCATGGCAGCGGCGAGAAACCAGAAGTGCTTCTCCATCAATAAGAAAGAGGAGAAGGAGCGGATCGCAAAGGCATCGAGGTAAAACATTGAGCCCTCACTTTTATATGGGTGAAGTATATAGTAGTAATTAACGTGATGCGGGGATCAAAGACAAAGCGAAGTCTGACGAAGAACGCATTGTCCCGCTGCATCGCGGAATAAAAACGAACGAAAGTCGAAATGGAGGTTTTGTAAGGTATGCAGTATAGTGGAGAAAGAAAGGGATTCAGTTCCCCTGTAAACGTGGGCGATACCTACGACGTAACGATAGAGGATGTCGGGAAGGAAGGCGATGGAATAGCTCGAATAGAGGGATTTGTGATATTCGTGCCCAACACGAAGAAAGGGGAAAGCGTGAAGGTAAGAGTGACGAAGGTATCGAGGAGAGTTGGATTTGCGGAAGTAGTTGCGGAATGAAGGCTCACTACGCTCACTGTACTCCATCTCCAAGGCGATAGCACACTTTTTCTTTTTACAAAAAGAAAACCTGTGCTAAAAGAAAAATATATTACTATTTTTTACCTTTTTATTTTTTATTTATTCTCGTGTCTAGATTTCTAGATTGACTCTTATGATATGATCGGTGAAGTGGGCATGCTGATTGTGATTGAGGGCTTAGACGGCGCGGGCTTATCCACCCAGGCGGCGCTCTTAGAGGAGTACCTGAGCGGCAAGAACAAAGCAGTGTTGTTGACCAAGGAACCCACCTCGTCACCGATTGGTACGCTGATCAGATCCGCACTTCGGCGCAACCACGACGTATCGTTGATCGCACTGCAGTTACTTTTTGCCGCGGATCGTGCAGAGCATTTAGAGCATGTGATAGAGCCCGCGATGAGGGCGGATACCATCGTCATCTCGGACCGCTACATCCTCTCCTCGCTTGCCTTTGGGTCGGTGGATAACGATCTGGAGTTTTTAAAGCTGATCAATGCGCGATTCCGAAGGCCGGACCTTACGGTTATTATTGATACGCCGCCGGAGGTTTGTTTAACACGGATTAAAAAGAACCGGGATACCATCGAACTGTTTGAGGAGGAAAGGAGATTAGAGGCAGTTCGAAAACAGTTTTTGGCACTCAGCGAGTACTTCAAGCATACATTCGTGGTGGATGGTGATCGAGCAAAGGAGCAAGTTTCCCGGGATATACAAGCGTTGGTCGAGCAGAGGCTCATGAATCCATGAGCGTACCCACGGGCGGTCTTAATTTGAGGTGCTGAGTGTTAAGCTCAGCCCAATCGTCTCTGTTTCTCGTCCACGACACCCAATTGGGATACCCGAAGACCGACCAATCGTACCTTCTGCTCTTTCCACTTCTCTGTCCGGGCAATAAATTCCGTCATCAACTCTTTCGCCGTTTTTTTGAGCGTAGCTAAGTCCGCATGAAAGGAGGTAAGTGTCTTGGCTCGTGTGCGAAGACTGAAATCATCAAACTTGACCTTTATTGCGACCGTTTTGAAGAGATAACCTTCTGCTACCAGTTTCTGATGAAGGTCGTCTGCCAGCGCATCAATAGAGCAGGTTATTATCTCCCAGTCTCTGGTGTGTTCATCCAGTGTCATCTCCCTGCTTAACGACTTCCGTACCACGTTCTCCTCCACCTCACGCTCATCTACACCCTGCGCAACCCGATGAAGTCGCCCGCCATATTTCCCCAAACGTGCGACGAGTTTCTGGACATCGCAGTGCGCAAGTTGTTCGATGGTCTCGATGCCCATCTGGTTCACTAGCTCTTCGGTTTTTGGGCCGACGCCCGGGATCTTCCCCACCGGTAAGGGTGCCAGGAATTCTCGTACCCTCTCCTCTTCTACAACGGTCAGCCCATCAGGTTTTATGAAACTCGAGGCGATCTTTGCGATCGTTTTGTTCGGTGCGATGCCGATTGAGCAGGTCAATCCCTCCTTCTCGAGTATCTCCTGTTTGATCAGGTGTGCATAGGCTCTCGCCTCGTTCCAATCGTGCACTTTCGTGCTGATATCGAGATACGCCTCGTCAATGCCCATCTGCTCGAACCTGTCCGCGTATCTCCTCAAAATACGCATAATTGAGGCTGATACCGTTTTGTAGACTGCCATATTCACCGGCAGGAACTTCGCATCAGGGCACAATTCGTATGCTCGTGCAAGCGGCATGGCGGAATGAATGCCATACGCTCTCGCTTCGTATGAACAGGTGCTCACCACGCCCCTGATTTTCCTATTACTCTCCCCAGTTGTTGTTTCTGCTAACGGGGCTTCGCCCCGTTGACCTCGAAAACCCTGTAAGGGTTTATTTGGCGGGATTCTACCACCTACGATAACCGGCAAGCCCTTCAACTCGGGGTTCTCTCGTGCTTCTATCGCGGAGAAGAAGCTGTCCATGTCCACATGGAGTATTACTTTCACTTTGGTTATCACCCCTATCAAAATTATTATATCCATCACGATTTTAAGTTAATCTAATGCCAAAAAGAAGGATTCAGAAGCAAAGAGATGGTAATCAGACAATCTATATAGATTCATGCTTTGTGGATGCTTATCTCTGGGGTGATGGGGACGCGAACAAACATGCTAAGAAAGTTTTTCGTAAAATCAAGAAAACAATTTCATCTAATCCAAATATTAAAGTTGTTATACCGTTCGTTGCAGTTGGTGAAACGGTCAATACCATGATACAAAAAGGAAAGAAGGACAAAAATGATAAAATGTTCGAACTTATTGAAGATTTGAAAGCCGATACACCTCCACCAAGTAAAACAGTCATAGAGATTGCATCAGCTATTCTCGATAAGGACAAAATGTTTGACCCGACAGACGCAATTATTGCTGCTCATGCTCTTTGTAGTGGATATTCTACTTATTTACTTACTACAGATACCAACATGCAAACCTCAAAGGTGCTAAGCGAGCTTGAAGAAGACTTAGGGAATAATCAAAAAAGAAAACACAAACTAAAGATTACCGATGTGTTTTAATTTTTCAGGAGAGCTGCTTTTTCCAGTTCTTCAAAAACACCTTCGATAAAAGGCCTTCCTACATGCGATTTCATATCGCTTGTTCTATTGATAACAAATGCTTTTAAATCTTTACAGGGCTCCCTATATCTTTCTCGGCAATTCCTGTTGTTTTCCCATATAAAATGAATGGTGGAAGCAATTTCAAGCCATCTGTGATCCTTCCCCCTTACCAGTTTTGCAAATTTGTCAAAGTTTCCAAAAAAGGATAGATCCACCCGCTCACTCTTCTCTTTTAGTCGATAGTAGTCTTCAGCTAAAGCCGGAGAGTAAGGTCCCCTCAGGTAAAGGTTATATTCATACCCAAGGTCAAAGCCAAAAAACCTGGCTAAATAGACATACTTTTGCATTCTAAGTCTGCTTATAAAGTCCTCAGGATTGAATTTATGGATACCGCTTCTTTCCAATATATTCACAAACGCAGCCAGATTTCCAATTTTTTCTTCTTTTGTTTTCATCTCTCTCCTTTTCACCTCCTTATGGTATCCGCCACTTTCTCACCGCAATAATACATTGGGTTGAGGGTTTAAAAGCTTTTCGTTAAGTCTATGCTAAACTAAATTTTCCGGAGAAGGATAAATCTCTAATAAATAAATCACGAAATAAAAAGGTTTAAATAGACCAAAAAATCTTTTCTTTTTAAAAGAAATAAAAAATGGGGCTTATAAAAAGATATCCTGGATACAAATTTCTAAAGGTTTTGTGTCAAGGTAGTTTATCAACTTATGAAATCGTGAAGGAAGTTGGGTGCCCGTATAAGACTGGATATGAAAAACTGAATGAACTTGAACGCATTGGATTAGTTAGGTCTGAGAGGTGGAGTAAGAAAAGAATATGGCATCTAACTTTAGAACCACCTCATGCTGAATATGCCGTAAATAAAAGTTTCGCGGAGGTCTTCTCAAAAATTCCTAATGATAATAGTACCATATGACCCCTGGTTACTTTTACCATTTATTTACATCCCCTCCTTCCTATTTAACTGTATGTTTTCGGGGTAGTATATTCTGATGATCTCCAGATACTCCTCCACGAGGGAAGGACTCAACCTTGTGAGCCGTGCAATTGTTTGCACGTCCTTCGAAGCCAGCATCTTTACCCGTTCCATATCTTCGATGTACGTCTCCACATTTTTCAGCTCGTGATCGGTCATTCTTGATATTTCCAGCGGATTGTAGCCCTTTGCATACCACTCTACCACATCTCGTTTATGTGTGATTCCACGTCCGATATCCAATGTATTACCGGAAGTTGGGAGCAACTTCCCAATCTCTTTCTGATATCTTCTCGTGCGTTTTGAGAGTATAGCAGGGCTTAACAGCATGATGGCACTCAAATCTGCCAGGCTAAGCACCATACCCTGCTGTTTAGCCTCGTTTATCAGACGAACCATTCTTCTATCCTTTATTGGCTCGACCTTTCCATCCTTTGCGAGTGCTTCCAGGTCCTCTTCGGCTACCAGCGATAGTACAGCCGTTTTTCACCGCCGGTAGATAGAATAATTACCATACCCTTGCTTATCCTTGTCAGATCGTGCAATCCAAACCATCTGTCCTGGTTTTATTCTATCTACCGGCGGTGAAAAACGGTCTACGGTATCTAAGAGATCATCTACGAGCCGTTTCGCTATCTCCAGCTTATCTGAATAGCCGTATCCATTAATGAGCTTCTTTATGAGTGCATTTCGGAGCGTTCTTCCCTGAAGCGGACCGTAGATATTCTTTGCGTATCCTCGTTTGATCATGCCTTTATCAGTCATCGCATTCCCCCATTCAACGTTTTTTTAAAAGTTACGTGGGCATCAAACTGGTCCATGAGCTGTTTGAGCCTATCTCCGTATTCTTCGCGCTCTGCACGCTCAATTAAGCCTATGTACTCCATAATCAGCCTTTCTGACAGTTTCGTTATCTTTCTGATGGTCAAGAGCGGATAAGATTCCCTGTGCAGGAATGCAACCACTAAGAAGTCGTCCAGGTATCTGTTCACACTGGCAGGTGAATGCGCCATCTTCCGTGCGATCTCGGATAGCGAGTAGTTCTTGAGGAAGAGCTCAACAGCTCTTGTTTTATGCGATACGCCCCGTCCTATGTCCTCCACCAAGCCGCGCGTAAGCAACGAGATGCCTTTTTTCATTAAGCAAGCGTCATCTCTCTTCACCGTGCTCAGGCTTGTTCCGAGCAGGATTGCAAGATCCTCCTGAGTCAGAACCCCGCCCTGGTCTATCGCTTCATCACACAAACGCAGTTCCTTATTCCTCCGTTCCGCAGCGATACCGTGCTTTTGCCTGACCTCAAGGTCTTCATCGTGGTAGATCGTTAAGTTCACTGATACCATCCGGCAATACTTTATCGGCTTCCCCGCGGGCTCTCCTAAAGCTACAACCGTCTTCGTTATCTGACCTGGTCCTCTGGAGCCATCGTAGTAATCTCGGTTAAACAGCGTGATTCTATCGTATAACGCTTCTGCTTCCACTATGGACAGCCCAAAACCAGTATTCAGGTCATTGATGAACAATTGCCTGTCCGATTTGTTTACCAACCTTTCCATATCTTCCTGATTCATGTGCATCGCCTATTTATGCCCATAGATGCTATCATGAACCAGGTGTCATATGACACAAAGGGTATTTTTTATTGTCCAGTTTGAAAGTCCACCAAAGAAGATGATGAACCTCTAAACCGTGCAGAAGCAAATTCCCTAGTATTTCTTTAATCTTTCGTAATCTCGTCTTTCTTTTCCGCTGTCAATTTTCGTGTCAAATCCTCCAGCTGCTTCATAGTTCCAGTATAAAGTTCCTCTATTTTCTTAAAATATGTAGCATCGAGCAACTCTTCTCTTGAGCCGAAATCTAAATAAACATCCCAATCGTATCCTTCCTCGGTTTTCTTTTGCCTGATGAACATCATCCTGTGAGCAAAATTATTTCTTATGTTATGGACTTCATGTAAGTTGCTAACAAGCTTGCCTAAGTCCTCTACTTTTAGTAGTGGATGGTATCTTGTTGTTTTCTCAAGAATATCTATTTTTAGTCTCATATTAGTGTCTCGACTCTTTAGCCAAGTCGCATTAACAATCAGTTTCAATTCTTCAACTGCTTTCGTTAAAGAGGGATCTACAACTTTCGAATTAACAGTTTTTACCGGATCAATGAGCTCAACAAGCAAAGAATCTAGTGCATATTCATGTGCGTTCGGTTAAGTAACCCATCGTTCCATCAACCTCTCTCGGTTGACATTTGGATCGCATCCCTGGTCAAGGTAAATGGTGTACAAAGTAAGCATATCCAGTTTAAGCCCCATGCATTCCAGCACCTCGGTTAATAATCGGTCTGCTTGTTCTGTGAAGACCTTTGCCC
>RXIE01000162.1 GCA_004212135.1 Candidatus Methanophagales archaeon ANME-1-THS
GTGTACTCTGTGCCGATACCAGCTTCAATATGCTCTTCCTCAAACCTATCCATAACCTTTTTCCCCCTCCAAATAGGAGATGGTCTTGTCAATATATAAGCTTTTGTACATTTTGAGTAATTTTATTTATTATAAGTAATTTTTAATAAAAGGACTTTTAAAGTCCATTAAACCAAAAAGATGAAAAGTAGGGATTTTATTTTTCCTTCTCTTTCTTTTTTGCGTTTAAGAAGTCAAAGATCAATGTCTTCTTTAGTCACTTCTTCGTTCACCTTTTATGATGCCGCTATCACAGTAAATGGCACACCAGCATTGAGTTGCCTTCCAAAGTATCGAAGTTTATGCACCCGTGGACTGCTCATTTTATGGTTATCCATTTTGCAGGGTTACGACGTATATCTTTCTCCCAGGGCGTCTACCTTCCTCGAAGCATTCTTTCTAAATGAATCGTTGCATCCAGACCACATCAAAATCCACTCCATGTTTCTTACCTATTTTGATAAAGCGTCCACATTCCTTGAATCCGTTCTTTTTATGAAACGCAATGCTCACCTCGTTCTTCGAGGACATATGTGCCAGTAAAGTATCAATCTGCATCTTCTTTGCATCCTCGATTAACCTGTTCAGTAATACTGTTCCCAACCCTTTCCCTATATGATCCGGATGAATGAAATAAGAGACCTCTGCAACTCGGTTGAACGTCTCGAACGGATTGTACCGATGTAAGAACCCGAATCCGATAACCTGGTTATGAGCTTCGATAACATAAAAGGGGTATTCGTGCACCACTTCTTTAAACATGAAAAACATTTTCTCGTCCAACCTCTTTTCGGGATATGCCGCAAACGTATGGTCGATATAATAATTGAAGAGTGAAATGATACCCGGTGCATCCCTATCCTGCACGTTCCTTATGTTATAATCCATACCGATCACCGTGGGTTGGAGATTGATACGAAGTAGTTAAATAGTTTTCACTAAAAGAGTTGTGTTTCATAAAATCGAAAGAGTGCGCGAACGTGCAGGGCACTCTTCAGGTTATAACCGTATCTGTATGCGTCTCCCACAGGCCGGGCATGCTGGTTTCGAGATCCTTGTCCGCACCTGATATCCCGTTCGCTCGATCAAGACCGTACCACAGTCAGGGCAGAAGGTATGCTCGTATTCATGACCCGGAACGTTTCCGAGATACACATACTCGACACCCGCTTCTTTCGCGATATCATGCACTTTCTCCAGCGTTTCGAGACTCGTCGGGGGCACATCGAGCATCCGATGCATTGGATAAAACCGTGAGAAATGCACGGGTATCGAGTTGTTTAACCCAACCACCCAGTCCGCGAACTTCTTTATCTCTTCCGCGTCGTCATTGTAGCCCGGTATGATCAAATAGGTCAGTTCGAGATGTATCTGCTTCTCCTGCATCCGCTCACAGGTCTCCAGCACGGGTTGTAACCGTGCACCACTGACGTTTTGGTAAAAAGAATCACTAAACGACTTTACATCGACGTTCGCTGCATCTAAGAACGGCGCTAGTTCGTTGAGTGCCACCTCACTGATATACCCATTTGTTACATACACGGTATAGAGCCCCGCTTGTTTCGCCAATTTTGCACTGTCATACGTGTATTCAAACCATATCGTCGGCTCGTTATACGTCCACGCAATGCCATCGCATCGCAGCGCTCGTGCGCGCCGTACCGCTTCCTCGGGCGATAGCTCAATCATATGAAACTCACCCACCCTGGCCGTGGATATGCTCCAGTTCTGGCAGTGTTTGCATCTGAAATTGCAGGAGATGGTGCCGAGCGAAAAGACAAACGAGCCGGGAAAGAAATGATAGAGCGGCTTCTTCTCGATCGGGTCAGCATGCGCCGAAGAGACACTGCTATAAATAAGCGTGTAGAGTTTCCCATCTCTATTCTGCCTGGTTCGACATACCCCATAGCTATTCTCCGCGATGCTGCACTGATGTGCGCAGATAGCACACTGTACTCTGGTATCTTCGGTGGTATACAGCATCGCCTCTCTTACCGCCATAAAATCGACTCCGCAGCTCTCTTCACGTCTGCCCGGTACTTTTCAGGGGTATAGACCCCGAACTTATAATTCTCCTGGAAGACTCGACTGAGCGTTGCGACGAGCGATGAAACGTCCCGCAGACGCTTGAACTCGTTACCCAGAACAACTTTCGCCGCACTTTCTTCTAACTCATCTCCTTTTCGTCCTTGAAAATCCACTAACAGATATCCTCCAGGTACGCCCGCTCGTTTGCCGAGCTCCTCTTCGACCTCCTTTAGCCTCTGCTCCTCGCTCAATTCTTCTGCGACCGTCTCATCGAGCTCAGTTAGGTTTATATACAGAGCACGTTTGAACAGGCGCCGCTCATCGATCCGTGCCATGATCTCCTTAGGATACCCCTGTGCATTCCTGAGTGCGGTCGTAATCTCCGCATCGTCCATTCTTCTCAAGGCTAATGCATACTGCCGTGCGTAGTCCTTGGACGCAGACTCAGATTCGACCTTCGATTCGATGAAAGCCTCAAGTGCGTTCAAGAACATCAACTGCGCGATCCGACTTGTGTGATGATTGTAAACGGCAGGATGCATGAGAAATCGTGAAAAGAGCAGATATTCAGCGGGTAATATCCCTTTTTCGGTGATCACGAGTTCGTCATTGACAAAATCCAGCCCGCGAATAAGCCTTATATTGTCAACCACGCCGTATGCCACGCCGGTATAATATGAATCGCGCACCAGATAATCCATCCGGTCCACGTCGATCTCACCATTCAGGATCTTTGAGAAATCACGCTTGGAGCCCGAGCCCGTCCGCTCTCCTTTTATATACCCCACGATCTGCTTCGTATCCAGTCGATAAGCATCTAAGACCTCTGCGAGAGTCGCTGGTGGCAAGTCCGCGTCTCTCCTCTCAGGCCGTTCATCCCCCTCAGCAAAAAGCAGGTCCTCGACCGCTTCATGGCTTCTCCCCGCATACCTCCGTATCAGTAGCTCGGTCACGTGCGAAAATGGACCATGTCCGATGTCATGGATTAGAGAAGCTGCACGCAGCTCCTGCTCTTCCTCGTTCGCTACTTCCAGTCGGTCGAGCAGGACGTTCATGAGGTAATACGTGCCGAGGGAATGCTCAAACCTCGTATGATTCGCACCGGGATACACGAGATAAGAGAAGCCGAGCTGTCTTATTCGCCTCAGCCGCTGCAGCTCGACCGTGTCTAATATCGCAATTGCAAGCTCGTCGAGTTCTATATATCCATGTATCGGGTCTCTTATTACCTTTTGCATCAAGGAACCTTTTCTTAAAAAGAAAAGCGTTATCAAAGAAAAAGATTTTTATGGTAAACTCTCCAGAATCATGCGTAATTTCAAAACGACGTCCACCGCGGTATTACCAAAAATTCTGATCATTGGTTCTTTTCCCAGTGCACCGAGGTCAAAGATAACATCCGGTACAAACTCCTTGCTCGCTTCTCGCACGCCCCATTCCATCGTTCTCGCTGCTGCGGGCTCCTTCGCGCGTTCGAACGACGAAACGCTCAGGCCAAGCGTGGTGCACGCGTCAACGATCTCTGGTGAGTATTTAACGTTCATAGCACTTCTTCGCTCTTTATCACGGTCCATCAGTGCCAAGATCAGCCGTGCAACGTGGCTGCTGACGCCGAACTCCACACAGCCTGCGTTTAGTCCCTCTTTCGTGGCGACGATTCTGCCATCCACTGCCGCAACGTCCTGCTCGCTTTCCGCACCCCCAACTGCCATGCCAATGTTCGTTCCCACTTCGGGTATGAGATTCGCAAACCCCTCCAGCTTTCGCAGCATCCGCACTGCTTCCTTGACGTTTTCTAACGTCTGATACCGATCAGCATCTCTCCGCAAGCCACGTGCATGGTTCACTACGACCATTGCAGAGACTTCATCACCACGGGCTATAGCTTCGTGCACGAACGTTTTTGCAGAAAAGGCAGCAGCTCGCAAAGGTTTACCGTTCGCCAGTTCGGCAGCCAGCGCTGCGGAAAAAGAACAGCCCGCTCCGTGTACAAGCTTCGCTCTGGTTACAGCCGGCAGGCTGAGCTCCTCGAATGTACCATCATAGAGCAGATCGGTCGCTTTACCCGCAGCGAGCTCATCCTCAAGGTGCCCTCCTTTTAGAATGACTGCGGATGCGCCCAGTTCGTGTATCCTGCGGGCAGCTTCCTTTGCCGCCCCCTTGTCCCTGATCTCCATGCCGGAAATGAAGCTGGCTTCAGGCACATTCGGCGTTATAACTGCGCAGATAGGCAAAAGCTGCTCGATAAGTGCCTTTGTAGCAGTATCTTCCAGCAAAACGCCGCCCGAGCCCGCCTTCATCACGGGATCTAACACAAAAGGGATAGTATACCGCCTGAGTGCCTTCGCGACGACTTCGATGACCGCGGAGGAATATACCATCCCGGTCTTAGCATAATCCACCGCGAGCCCCGGATCACTCATCAGGGAAACAAGCTGCGCATCCACCATGTTAGCCGGCACTTCATAAACCGCCTGCACGCCCGAGGAGTTTTGAGCGGTAAGAGCCGTGAGTACCGAGGTGCCATAGACCCCTAATGCCGAGAAGGTCTTGATGTCTGCCTGTATCCCCGCGCCACCACTGCTGTCCGAACCACCAATGGTCAGTACTCTTCTTGCTCGCATTATTCACCGTGATTAAACAGGGAGAAAGGAGGAAGAAAAAAGAGCGGGTTTAATTGTGGACCTCACCTGACTTTTATCACACTGTATTTCTCCCGCATCTCGCGCGTAATAAACCCGATCCCGCATTTATTCCCCACGATCTGGATTACGATCAGTTTATCCGGGCTCTTAAGGTTCACTTTCGGCTTTCTCCCGTGTACCTTCTCCAGGAGGTCGTAAAAGTATCCGCCAACCTCTCGTTCTACCATCTGGCTTGAAATATCTTCTTTCATACCCCGTCGCTCAACCCGAAATCCAAAGGTCTCACCCGGCTCGATCTCATCGATATACCGCTCTACCCGCTGCTTCAGTACCTCCACTAAATTCCCTGGAGACACATAGAACGCATCATCAATAGGAATCACCCGGTTTAGGTACGCGTATTTCTTATGTTCGGCATCCTCCAGGAACCCGACGATATCGTCCACGTTCCCCAGTACCACATCCCTGAATCCGGAACGTTCAAACTCGCCATCCTCTTCTAATTCTTTTAAGAGTTCTCGTTCTGCATCCCGCTCCCCTATCACCAATACGTTCCAATCCTCCATCATGGTCATCCCTTACCTTGTAAAGAAACGCTCAAGCTCAAATAAATTTATCGCCTCGTTCGTATGCTCAGACTGAGCAATTCAGGTGCTTAACGCTCGCTTTGGGATTCAGAAGCATGTGGCGAGGTAGCCGTGGCAAACGCTGAGTCTAGCCCCTTATTCCCTCGCTCAATATACTCCATCACCCGCCGGTGCAACTCGTGCAGCAGCTCTCTCCTCGATTCCATCAGCACCACATCGGATGCCTGCAGCGCGACGAGATTATGTGCAAACGGAGAAGGAAAGGGCGTCTCCACCACCCGTATCTCTATAGCTCCCTGTTCAATACCTCTGAGCACCTCCAGTGCATGCTCGAGGTCGAACACCTCCTCCAGTATCTCCCGGAACGTCTCCTCGACAATAGGAAAATCCTCGATCTTCTTCGCCGCCGATAATATCGAAGCTGAGCTGCGTTGCTGCTTGCCCACACCGATCTCATAGCCTTTGTACTGCTTCAGGACCATCAGGCCGCGAACTGCGCAATGCCTGAATCGTCGTTTGAACAGTTCGGTCTCCCGAACACTCTTCCGTAAGAGGTCCTCTACGCTCGCACTGCTGACTAACCCTGCTCCTGAGTCCAGATCCACCCTCGTATGTGGCACCTTCAAGATGAATCCATTGTCATTGATCGTAATCGAGACATTGGTCTTATACGCGCGACTCAGTGCGTACGCATATGCCCTCGACAACGCATCCAGTGTTCTTCGTCCGTACAGCGCGTGAAAGATGATATTCTGACGACCCTGATCATCATGATACTGCTCTATAACGATCCGTCTGTGAGTGGGTATGATTCCCACATAGTTCTTGTGCGCCTCGAAATACCGAACCACGTTATGCGCAGCACGTCGCTCCAGACCATACGCTCGTTGTAACCACTCAACAAGCTCGTGCTCGTCTTTTAACAACCCCATTTTGAGGTCCATCTCCTCCCTGAACTTCCCGATCTCGATCGCCGAGTCGTACTCCAGCGGCAGCAGCTCGCCGATCCATGAGGGGATGGTGGGCATGCCCTCAAAGGGATCGACGTAGGCCTTCATTCCCTTTGCGGAAACGAACCGGTACGTTTTACCACCGAGCACGAAGGTATCGCCCCGCTCAAGCTTCTCGAGGAATGGCTCATCGATCTCGCCTATCCACTTCTTGGGGACACGCTGGTACACCTGCACCGAGCTTTCCGATGGTATTGTTCCCACATGGGTCATGTAGATCCCTCGGGTGCTCCTCTTCCGTCCGAAGACGCCTTCTTGTTCGTCAAACCAGATCTTGGAATAAACCTTCCGGTTTTCCAGTTCTGAATATGTCCCGGCTAAATAGCGCAGAAGAGCGCGCAGGTGCTCACGGGTTAAAGTCCGATAGGGATATGCCCGTCGGATCAGGTTGTATACCTCCTCAACGTGCCACTTCCGCTCCAGCGACATTCCCACGAGATGCTGGGCTAAGACGTCCAGCGCCGGTCCCACGATACGCACCCGGTCCAATTTCTTCTCCTTCGCTCGTTTCGCTAACACGGCACACTCCACGAGGTCGTCCATATCGGTGACGACCAGGTAAGCCTTCGCGGTCTTCTCCAGCCGATGACCTGACCTTCCAGCTCGCTGGATCAACCTCGTGGTGCTTTTTGGCGAGCCGATGAGAATGCAGAGGTCTAACGCACCGATATCAATACCCAGCTCAAGCGAAGAGGAGCATGCAACTGCTTTCATCATACCCTCTTTCAAGCCCTCTTCCACCGCAAACCGCGTATCCCTCGATAGAGAGCCATGATGCGTGCCTATCTTCTCTCTTTCCGCCGCACCAAACAGCTTTGAGAGTTTATACGAGACGCGTTCCGCACCAGACCTCGTGTTCGTGAAGATCAAGGTGGACCGATGCTGCTCGACCAGCTCCTTCACCGTCTCATATAATGCCGCCGTCATGTCCACATCCGTACCACCGAGCGTTCCTTCATAGAGGAATTTCATCGGCGATGCCACGCGTATCTCTAATTTCTTCGCGAACGAGACGTCCGCAATCAAACAATCACGCGGCATGAATTCGGTCCCTTCACCTTTCGATTCGTAACCGACCAAAAATTGAGCGACCTCGTCTAACGGCGCAACCGTAGCACTCATCCCGATGCGGGTGAAGGGCGAAGAACAGAAATGCTGCAACCGTTCCAGGGTTATGCTCAGATGTGCGCCCCGCTTCGAATCCGCAACCTCGTGTATTTCATCGACCACAACGTACTCCAGCTCTTTGAGGTGGAGTCTGAACTTTGGCGCGTTTAAGATGATCGCCGCACTTTCCGGGGTCGTTATGAGAATGTGCGGTGGCTTCCTCAGCATCCGCTGCCGCTCCTGCGCTGTGGTATCTCCCGTTCGAACCGCGACGCGAATGCCAAGTTCGATACCCTCCTTCTCGT
>RXIE01000064.1 GCA_004212135.1 Candidatus Methanophagales archaeon ANME-1-THS
TGCATTACTCATGGAGCTGCTCCACTGATATCCTTATGTGCTCGTGTATATCCTGATACCTCCGATGTCTCCGTGTGGGCCAGTATGAGGGGATAACCGCAACATCTTTATCGAGAATCCGCACGGTTATCACGCTTCCCGCAGCCTCGGCTACCCTCTTACCCACCGCACAAGCACCACGGTCCGGTACCTCCCAGAGCGTCCGCAGCCATAAAAATCCAAGAAGAGCGGTCCTTCCTAATAAACACAGGCTATCCGGCTTTATATACTCGATTTCTCGCTTGAGATGCTCTGCTGCACAGCGCTTGATAACGCGTTCACGGGGGGCTGCATTTCGTCCTTCTCTCGCTGAGGGGCATTTCACGGTCGGGAGGAGATAGAACCCGGCATCAATAAAATCACGGATAGAGCGGATCTCATAGCCCATCTCCCCGAGGATCCCAAAGAGTCGATGCCGCAGTCTATCCGGTGCATCCTCATAATAGAAGTAGGACTTGGTATTCAGAGGCGGGGCCTCGGAGACAAAAAGAAGCTTTACGTTTCGTGGCGCTGCGGAAGGAACCCTACCGTCCGGGCATCTTATTCCATTACAGCCTTCATCGGTGCATTTCGTACATCGGCGTATATTCTGCTGCAGTTCATGCCAGTTCATGGGAATCTCAGGCATCGATCGCGAGCCTCTTACACGCTTCATGTCAGACGTACGCCATGTCAAATCGTACCGGGGTTGATTTCTCCACGCATTTGTTCCCGAATTCGAGCGAGTCATCGATTAATTTCTTGATGAGTGTGGGGTACGCTGCTCCTACAATCTCCTGAACGGGTTTTCCGTGGCAGAAGAACTTAAAAGTGGGTGTGGCCATGACCCCGTATCGTTCAGCGGTGAACTGGTTTTCAAAGACGTTTAGTTTCGCGAACTGGACTTTTCCCGCGTATTCCTGGGCGTACTGGTTGAAGTACGGTTCCATTACCTTGCAGTTGGGGCAAGTCGGGCTGTAGAACATCACGAGCACGGGCTGCTCAGCAAGCTCTACTTCTTTCTCCCAGCTTCTATCATCCACATCGAATATGCTCATGGTGCGTAAGCTCCAAGCTCATATGTATTGTATTTATTATATCTCATATCCTGGTCAGAGTTATTAAACAGTACGGTTGCCCTTGCATCCTGAGGGTGCGTATCACCTTTATCATGTAGTATTCCTTTATGATTGCATACGATGGACGTGAAGGAGATCCTGAAATTAATCGTAAGCCTCGCGATTTGTTATCTCGCGGCTCGTATTGGGGCAGTCTTTACGAGCAGCTCGATCCAGACCTGGTACGTCACGCTCAATAAGCCCTTTTTCACACCGCCCAACTGGCTCTTCGCACCCGTTTGGCTGACCCTGTACACCTTAATGGGAATTGCGTTATTTCTTATATGGCGGCAGGGCTTTCACTCTCCTCAGGTAAAAATCGCAGGTGCGATCTTCGGTATCCAGTTAGTACTCAATACCTTATGGTCGATCGCGTTCTTTGGGTTCCAATCGCCGCTTGCAGGGCTTATCGTTATCATTCTCTTATGGGTTGCAATCGCCGTAACCATCAAAACGTTCTTACCACTCTCGAAGCCTGCAGGAGTACTCCTCATACCCTACATCCTCTGGGTGAGTCTTGCTGCAGCGTTGAACGTCGCAATCGTGGTGTTGAACTGAGATTCACTCTTTGATCGGTCAGTCGATTTGTGGAGTCATCGAGGCCAGAGGAAAGCCGATGAGGTGACAGATTTTGAAGCTGCTCGCAGTCATGTCTTGAATACCCCTTTGCTCGGCGCATTGCTCTGCTTTTCACTGCACTCCTACCGATGTATAGTTCTGCGCCTTCTTAACCATGAGGAAGATGGGTATTGAACTCAATTCAAAGAGGACTGCAAACAGGAGTAGATACCTGAGGGAAATATCATACAAAAAACCCATGATGGCGCCCCCGAAGAGCCAGGCTAATCCGTAAATAGTGTTGAAGATCCCGTATGCGGAGCCTCGACGCTCTACAGGAGTTAAATCCGCTACTGCCGCACGCATAATAGTCTCATGAATTCCCATCACCGCTCCCCAGAGAATAACACCCATGACTATCTGGATAGGACTTCTTGAAAAGGCGAGAAAGGGAAGCGCGATGGAGAGTAAGGGTGCAGCAAGAAGAGTCTCCAGTCCCCTTGTATCATACGCCCGTCCAATGACAAGCGCCGTACCTGCATCTATACCCATTGCAAGGGCAAAGAAGGCGGGGATCTGAGCATCACGCATAATCGCGTGGAGTTTGAAATGGTACGAGATGAGCAGGAAATTCACAAAGCCTGCCACTGAAAGAAAGGTGAAGAGGGAATAGAGTACGAAGACTCGTGTGCGGTCGCCTTCTCTCGCTTCAACCATCGATTCTTCGGAAGTTTCGAGTCGCTCAGGTGAAGGAACTCTGATCCTTGCGATGGCCAGTACACCGAGCACGAGCAGCGCAGGTATCCACAGGATTGAGAATCCCAGATGATAGTCGCCACCCAACCAGAAGACGAGCGAGAAGATGAGCGGACCGATAATCGCACCAATCTGATCGAGTGCCTCGTGTACACCAAACCCGAGCCCCCGTCCCACTTCCTTGGTTGCCGTCGAGAGTAGAGCATCGCGTGCGGGTGACCGTACCGCCTTACCCATTCGTTCCAGAATGATGAAGAAGGCAGCTATCCACCAGAGGCGAGCGAATGCAAGCAGCGGAACGGCAAGGAGCAGTCCATATCCAATGAAGGTCAGGATCCAGTATGCCTTTGTACGGTCCGCAATGAAGCCTGAAAGGAGCCGTAATGCATAGCCAATAAATTCTCCCAGCCCTCCTATTAACCCGACGATCGCGGCACTTGCACCCAGAATGGCAAGGTAAGGGCCGGTAACTCCCCTCGCACCCTCATACACAATGTCACCCAGGAGGCTGACGATCCCCATAAGGACGATGAACTGAAATGCCACCGTCCGCTTATTTATACCTGCCACCATCTGCTCATTTAGACTTTTTCAACCTTGCACAATGAAGATCCTGCTCTGATTTCCGGCATACCTGAACCCTTTCCGTTCCACCTCTTCAATTAATCGTTTCGCCGAACCCCTCGTTTGCTCGAATGAAAGTACATCACCGGGTTTTATAATCCGATGCAGCTCACTCAAAACATTTTCCAGCCCACCGGCGATATACCGAAGCCCGAAAAGGAATACGAGATCAATACTCTGGCCAGGAAGCTGGGTATCAGCCGCACTGGTGAGCATCAGCTTCACATTCTGTATTCCAGCATTCGCGATCTTCTCCTTCACGCGTTCAATCGCACGCGGATGCACATCGACCGCATACACAACGCCTTCGGTTCCCACAAGGTTTGCCGCGGGAATGGTGAAATATCCCGGCCCACAGCCTACCTCCAGAACGTGCTGACCCTGCTTCAATCCGGCTGCTTGTAACAGCTTGTAGGGATTTCTAAAATAGGGAAGCAGTGGGTTGTCATGCATCATCGGTATTATTTTGAACGAGAAATTCGAGTGATCATGCCTTCTCTTATCTTTGGTCCTCATTTATCATCCTTTCCTCAGGTACAATTAAGAAAGGAGCGCATAAATCTCTAGGGTTGTTTTAAAAAAGAGAAGAAAGAGCTGATTTAGTTCTTAAGCTCTTCTTATCGCTTCCTCATCCACTCTAACAGCTCACCACGCATCTTTCCCTGCGGTTCGAAGCAGAGGAAGGGTGCAGACAACCTGCACTCCTACTTCGCTTTCGTCTCGATAGAGCTGAATCTATATTCGCAACTCTGATTAACTTCCGGTGCCTACTTCAGAAACTTTTTACTTCACCACGGTCTCAAGCGTGGTATCGATCACGGTATCGAACTTCACCTTTTGCTCCCATCCTGCACGCGCAAACATGTCCATGAAGCAGACGCCAATGACCCTCGGTTTCTTCACACCCGCGATCTCTTTAATCAGCCGATTCACGTCCTCGGGCGGAACCCCGAACTTCGGCATCGCTAAGCCGCCAAGCACCACGACCACATCAGGATTCTTCGGATCGGCCTTCTCATCGACCACACTGAACCCGATATTCGGTATCTCCCGTATCTTTCGTGCCTCTTTTGCATCTGCTTTTGGCACATAGAGCATCTCAAACCCCAGATCGCGTACGGTATAGGCGAGCAATTCGATGAACGGCGTGCAGACCGCGACCGAGCCGGTAAAGACCACCTTCGAGCCTGGTTTTATATCCGCGATGCGCTCTCTAAAAGTCCCGGTAAAGCCCACTATCCCACTTTTCTTCTCCATTTACTTCCGTTACCTCCCCTACATGGTATAGTTATATCTTGGTTGTTGTATCATATAAAAAGAGAAAAAGAGCAGGAAATAGCACGGGTGCGAAAGTGGCAGAGGTATGAACGATAAACTAAGGGCTGATTTCCCGATACTGAAGGAGATTATTTATCTGGACAATGCTGCAACGAGCCTCACTCCTGAACCCGTCTTGGAAGCGGTTTTGAGTTATTACCGGGAATATAAGGCGAATGTGGGTCGTGCGGTTCACCGTTTGGCACAGGTCGCCACGCAGAGATATAAAGACGCACACCGAAAGGTTGCGGAATTCATTGGCGCATCTGAGGGCGAGGTGATCTTCACCAAGAATACCACGGAAGCGATAAATATGGTTGCATACGGGTTATCATTTGAGAAAGGGGACGAGATCGTGACGACCCTGCTCGAGCACCATTCGAATTTCCTCCCGTGGTTAAGGTTGAAGGAGAAAGGGGTGGTCATGAAGATCGTGAAGCCGGATAAACGAGGACGTTTTGAGCTCTCGGAGTTCGAGCAGGCGATAAGTCCTCGAACGCGGCTGGTTGCAGTCTCCGAGGTCTCAAATGTACTCGGCACGATCACCCCAATCGAAGAAATCGGAGCGCTCTGCAAGGAAAAAGGTGGTGCTGAGGTCTTATTCCTCGTCGACGGCGCTCAGTCCGTTCCGCATCTCAGGACCGATGTGGAGGAGCTTGGCTGTGACTTCCTCGCCTTCTCGGGACATAAGATGCTCGGACCGACTGGAACAGGCGCGCTCTGGGTGAAGGATTCGGACGAACTCGAGCCTACCTTTTTAGGAGGCGGGACAATAGAAGCAGTATCCCCGGAGGATTACCAATTGACTGGTGGTTATGAGCGATTTGAGGCCGGGACACCGCATATCGCGGGCGGTATCGGGTTCGGCAGGGCGGTTGAGTATTTGAGCGAGGTAGGAATGGAGCGGATAGAGGAGCATGAAAAGCGCTTGACCAGGCGGCTCTTAGAAGGGCTGCTGGAGATCGAGAAGGTACAGGTGTTCGGCTCTCTCAATCTCAACGAACGGGTTGGTGTAATCTCCTTTACGATTAACGGTTCACATCCACACGATGTCGCGTTGATGCTCGATGAGACGGCTGATATCATGGTGCGGTCCGGACATCACTGTTGCATGCCGTTGATGAGCTACCTGGGGCTCGAAGCGGGAACGGTCCGGGCTTCGCTCTACCTCTATAACACGCTCGAGGAGATTGATCTATTTTTAGAGACAATTGAGGAGATTGCAAAGGTGGTGTAGATGCACAAAGAGCAGGACTGCTTAAAATTCCGCGAGGGTAAGTTCGTTGCCACGACGCATGAGGTTATCAAGGAAGAGCCGCTCTCGATCTCTATCAACGGCCGGCACTTTGTAACCGCGATGATAAGCCCGCAGATGAAGAAAGAATTTGTGATTGGGCATCTCTTCTCAGAAGGGGTTATAAAAAGTAGTAAAGAGATCGAATCCTTGCAGCTCGGGGATGATACCGCAAACGTGATCGTAGCACACCCGCTGAAAGCGGTAGCAGCACGGAAAATTATCCTGACCGGTTGCGGCACCGGGTCTTCGTTCCTCGATGACTCAAAATTGCCAAAGATACACGCCACCATGACCGTTGGGGTTGAGGATATTCTTTCAGGGGTAAAATCGCTCTTAGATCATTCAGAGCTGCACCGGATCACGGGCGGTGTGCATGTAGTCGGGCTCTTCGAGAGATACGCGCAGGGATATGTCGCAGTTAGTATGGTCGAGGACGTTGGCAGGCATAATGCACTGGATAAGGTGATCGGCTATGGATTGACCCGGGGCATAGCGTTCGAGAAGACCTTTATCGTCTCTACCGGGCGGATATCGTCAGAGATGGCATTGAAGTGCGCGGTCGCTAATATCCCCGTCATCGCATCGAGGGGTGCGACCACAAGTCTGGCGATCGAAGTTGCGGTGAAGACCGGGTTATGTATCATCGGGTTCGTGCGCGGCGATAAGATGAATGTCTACACGAACCCGGAACGGATAGTCACGAAGGGAGAAGAGAGTTAAACCGCCTCTGCTTCGAAGAATTGCCTTTCCGCCTCAACAATCATACCCTTTTCTAAGAGCCAGTCATAAACCGCAGTGGCTGGATCCTCGGGAGCCTGAAAAATTCGCGAAGCGGAGAAGAGCGCTAAGAGCTCCAGCAGTTCTTTGAGCCCCCGCTCATCCATCCTCTTAACGATCTGATTGACGATCTGAGCTTTGAGTGAGCTTTTGACCACACTTCGTTCTATCAAACTCATGAGCAACTCAACGACATACTCCCGCCTCAGAATCTCCTTCCGTTCGTGCGGAGAGATGCGTGCGCCTGAATATAATCGGGATACCAAAAGCTCAAAGGGTAAGAAATGATCAGGGGTGAACGGCTCTACGGTCATTGAGCGTACCTCGATTCCTTGTTTCTCTAATTCTTTATGTATGCCGCAATGAAGCGGTCCTCGCACCGTAACGATATAAGCATGAGGAGATCTGGTAGCTAGCCGGTCTACAAATTCCAGAAACGCTTTGTCCCGGATCTTGAGTGCTTCGAGATACCATTCTACACTTTTTTCCAAATAGTTCAAACTCCCCGCTTCGTCACCCTGCAGAAATAACCTGAACCCTTGATGCACCAATTCGTACTCCCGTTGATAGCATAACCACGCTTCAAAGGGACACTCCTCAAGTACTACCGTTAACCCAGTTCTTACAATAAAGTTGACAAGAGGTTGTGCTTGTACCTTCGTCAGTGCCTGTGCTCCCCGCTCCTGTACTTCCTTTATTAAGTTGTTCTGGTGGATTTCAAAAATGGTCTTTAATATCCTCTGGATCAGCGTTTCATCCCAGAGTAGCTCTGCAGTACTGATGGAAACTCCAAATAGAGTTTGTATTTCTCTCTTGAGCTCCACTCCGGATATGCTCGGTCCCGCTTGCTCCAGGAGAAGAAGAATCACCTTCTTGGCTCGCTCTGTTTCCTTCAACAGGTGTTCCAAATAGGGCAACAATAACTCGTAATCCTTCTGGGTACCGTGAGAGCTATATATAAAAACCACCCTGTTCTCTTTCTTTACTGCCCGCCTCACATGCGCCATACCATTCTACATTTTTATCTGCCTGGCAGTATAAGTAACGTAGAGAGGGCTGGAGTTCTGAATGAGCGATGGAAGGAATCGGGGAATGGGGTGGCGAATTCAGAAAGTGCAGGCTCTGCGAGTGGAAATGCGGAGTTAACCGGTTGGAGGGCGAGGTCGGGGTATGTGGTGTTAGTCTGCCTGAGATTG
>RXIE01000065.1 GCA_004212135.1 Candidatus Methanophagales archaeon ANME-1-THS
CTGCACAAGGGAAGCCAGGGAAGCCGTCAAGGATGACCAGTCAAGGCCCATGATCAAGTCCCGGTTCGTCTCCGCCCAACCCGGGAAGAAGACGAAGAACTCTTCTGATACCCCGGTCCGTATCCACAGGAGCTGGGGTACTGAAAGGAGCAGGATCGGCAGAACCAGAAAGATGAGGGTTTTCCAATCCCTGTTTTTGATAACCGAAAGAGACGCAAGACAGACAGCGACAAAACCCGTCGCAATAAAAGAATGTGCATGGATATACGGGAGCAGGCCGATGAGCATGCCGGCGAGCATCAGCTCCTTCGGTCTTCCTGCTCCTTCTGACGCAGACGTCTTTGCAGGCTTAGCCTTATCCGCACACAGCGCATCGAAGAGCAGCAGGTATACGACAAACGAGATCGCCATACCGATAATCGCGGTTCGTTGCGGCATGATAACCGCGTATAAGGGATTCAGGAAGTGGATGTCCAGGGATTGGAGATTCGGGGGAAAGCCAGAGAGGATGAAAATGAGCGTGGCTCCTATCCCTGCACTCTTAATTCCCGTCAATCTAAACGCGAGGAAGTACAAGAGGGCGAAACATGAGAGTTGAAATAAGAGATTTGGAATGATAATCGAAAGTCTCAGGTCCAGACCGCTCTTCAGTAATACCGCAGAATAGAAATCCATGAGGATTGGATACTGCGTTTTCACGTGGAGAAACTGGGGATTATCCAGCGGAAAGGGAAACGCGTCTCTATACACAAACGACGTGATGAGCGACGTATGGAAGGGGTAATCAGCCCACACGGTATGGAACGCAGAGAGATTACCCGCACTGTCGGGGCGAAAAACACCGGAGAAGTTCATACCCAGCACGTAGAGCAGCAGGAATACGAGAAAGGAAAGAGTCGCTCTATCCTCATACCACACCGTCACCATCTCGTTCTTGAACTCGGCAAGAACAATTTTCCCGGATTTCTTCGCCATGCCAAGCAATAAGATCACCGCGATACAAGCGCAGAGCAGAATGCTGATAAGGATAAGACTCATGCGTAATGACCCTATGAGATCGTAAAGGAGGAAGATGAGCCATATTGAGCCTGCATGGCCAACGACGATCGAGAAAAAAACTCGTTCGATACCCTGGAACTGGTAATCGAGGAGATAAGAGATGGAAAGACCGAGTAAAAAGCTCACCAGGATGAGAATGATCACGAGGAACATGTAATTGCATAATTTCCTCTGGTTTTTAAAGATTTGCTCAGACTGCGGTAATGAGAAGAATTAAAACTGCTTTTCGTGGTGAGATACCATTTTGATGAGTAAATTAGAAATATACCAGAGCGCTATATCACTAACCAAAGATGAGAAAATTCAAAGATACCCTGGCGCGAGAAGGAAGGTTAATCGAGGTTGAAGACGAAGTCTCCTCGAAATACGAGGTAGCAGCTCGTTGTAGAGAGCTTGAGCACCGAGGGCTGCCTATTCTCTTCCACAAGGTCGATGGCACGCATACGGTTCTCATGAATCTGCTGGGTGGGAGAGCTATGCTCGCAGAGTTGCTCGGCACGTCGGCCGATAACCTCGTGCATGTCCTGTCTGGCATCCCGGAAAGCGGCTCTGAACGTAGCAAAGTGCGCATAGTAGAGGACTCACCGACAAACGAGGTGGTAAAAGAGCCTGATTTAGGCGGGCTGCCGATCTTAACCTATTTCCGGGGCGATGCGGGTGCGTATATCACAGGAGGCATAATCGTTGCGGAATTGGACGGCGTGATCAATGCCTCCTTTCACCGGATGCTGGTATTAGATGAACATCGAGTAGCCGCGCGGCTTGTTCCCTCTCGTCACCTGTATAAGATGCATCGTGACGCGATCGAACGGGGCGAGGAATTGAAGGTGGGGATCGCGATAGGAGTAAATCCGTTGATTCTTCTCGCCGCAGCGACACGGGTCCCACCGGGAAAGGAGTTTGAATACGCATCGGCATTGAAAAACCTTTCTTTATGTGGGGCACCGCCCCACGACCCCGCAAGCCCTGTAAGGGCTTTAAAGAAAGCTTTACCAAAGAAACATTCTACTTCATCTGCATTGAAAATCGAACCGGTAGAGCTCTTCAAATTGGGGAATGGGATCGCCATACCGCATGCTGAAATCGCTTTTGAAGGGGTTATAGGTGTGGAAAGGGCAAAAGAAGGGCCCTTCCTGGATATCACGGGCACGTATGACCGGATACGAGAAGAGCCGGTCATCACGTTGACGCGGATGTATCACCGCAAAGACCCGATCTATCATGCGATTCTTCCCGGGGGTAAGGAGCACCGGCTGCTCATGGGCGTGCCCTATGAACCTTTGATCTATAGAGCGGTCGAGCATGTGGCACGGGTGAAGAATGTGTTTCTGACCGACGGCGGATGTTGCTATTTGCATGCCGTGGTGCAGGTGAAGAAGGACCGCGAGGGTGAGCCCAAGAATGCGATCATCGCGGCCTTTGCCGCACATCCGAGCCTCAAATGCGTTGTTGTGGTGGATGAGGATATCGACCTCTTCAATCCGAGTGAGGTGGAGTATGCGATCGCGACGAGGGTGAGATGGGATGAGGATATCATGCTGATCCCGGGTGTAAGGGGCTCGTCACTCGATCCCACCGCTCAAACCGGACTGACAACCAAGGTTGGGATCGATGCAACGAAGGAGTTGGGTGAGGAGCAGAGGTATGCGCGAGTCACAGGCTGAACGCTCCACTATTTCACGATCTTGGTGATATCAATCTCTATGATATCCTCAGCACCCAGGCTCTTCAATTTGGGTATTAAAATGTTCACCTCGTGCTTGCTCACCACGGTCTCCACCGCGTAATACCGTTTATTACGGTCGGACCCGTAAAGTTGTGCGATCGTTGGCCTCTTCATTGCCGGCAGTCCAGAGACCACCGCCTCCAACTTATCCTCCGCAACGTTCATGCTGAGCAATACCCGACCCCGTGCCTCGATCACGCCTGAGAGCAGTGTTTTTATCTCCTCGATCTCCTTTCTCTTTGCCGGGTCACGCCACGACTCTTTGTTCGCAATCAACTTCGTTGAGGACTCCAGTATCGTATCAATGATCCGCCAGTTATTCTTCCGAAGTGTCTCGCCCGTCTCGGTCAGCTCGATGATGCCATCCATCATGTCCTTTGCTTCGGTCGCGCCGTACGAGAAGAAGATCTGCACCGGGATGCCCAGTTTGTCGAAGAAGGATTTGGTGAGGTTAGGATATTCCGTGCTTATCTTACTATTCGGTTTTATGTCCTTCGCCTCTTGTATAGCGGTCCGCTCGGCTTGCACTGCGAGGACGATCTTAACCGTGCTTTCTTTTTCCGCCGTTTTGCTATAGCGCAAGTCCGCGATCTCCACGACGTCCGCACCACGTTCCTCGATCCAATCCTTGCCAGTAATGCCAATGTCAAAATAACCCTTCTCGACGTACTCTGGTATCTCCTGCGGTCTCAGTATCTTCACCTTCTCGATCCGTGGATCATCGATCTTCGGGCTGTATTCCCGACTCGTTACTTTTATCTCCAGGTCCGCCTGCTTGAATAATAACAGGGTCTGTTCTTCTAAACTGCCCTTGGGTATCGCTACGCTTATCATTTCACTTTTTCTTTTTTAGAAAAAGTAAACCTTACTAAAAGAAAAACTATTGCTCTGATAACCGCTTCAAATATAAGTTCCTTTGGTAGACACGGGGACCTCATGATAAGATAACCTATTTTTCAGCCAGAGCTCTCTCTTTTAAACGGACGGTGTATGCTACAATATCTCGTCTATTTCCTGGTTGGGGGAGCGGTGGTTACCGCGATAAGCGTGCTCGCAGAGAAGGGGCATCCACTCCTGGCAGGTGTCGTGACGTTATTCCCGAGCATCACGCTCGTCTCCTTTTACTTCATTGGAAAATCCACAGGCAATGAAGCGGTTGCCGCAACGGCGAAGTCATGTTTCATAGCTCTATCGGTCTGGATACCCTATATCCTGACCATTATATGGCTGAGCCCACGGATCGGAACCAACAAAGCGCTGGTCATCGGCGTGCTCATCTTTATCGTTCTGGCATGTGCGCTCATCTATGCGAATCGATTTGTTGGGGTGGTGCAGACGTAGTGCTATTCTCACCTCTCATTCGCAACCCCTAAATCCTGCAATGCACATATCTTTTTGTAGGCATGACTGAATCCATCAAGGGTAAAGTACCACTGGATGCTCAGGTTTACCTGAACGAAGCAGAATTGGATAATGCGCAGGTGTATGTCCATCTCAAGGGTTACGCGAGAGCGACCGTAACGCACCTCGATATCGAGCATCCCGAGCTTGCCTGGTTAATACCTCCCAAAACGCGAACCTTCATCTGGATTATTGGTATTGAAAATGGCATACTGATAAGAACGGAAGAGGATGATACGGTGAAGATCCTGCAGCCGTTACTGAACAACGTGCTCCAACCGGGTGGGAAGACCAAAACCTGTGTTGGTGGTAAATCTGATGGTATCTTCATCGGATTTCGAAGACGCGAACTCAGCAAGCTCGAGCAATTAGCAGAGACCCTCTTCTCTGAGCACTAAGCCTTCGGTATTGAACGCTTGACCAAAGAAACAGTTAGAAAGAAAAACTGCTCGAATGGGCCATTCTCTTTCTTAGTAAAGGTTCTTTCTTGTAGAAAGAAAGTTTATTCGAGCTCGTCACAATTCGTTACCCAGTAATGATACAGATCCTCTTCGATCACTTCCGCCTTCTCGATATTCTTCTTCGCTCGCTCCTTATCGCCCATGAGTTCATACACATGCCCGAGATTGCGGTACGCCCGTGCGCCAAAATCGATTAAATACCGTTCGAGATTGATCGCCTCTTCAAAGTTCGCGATCGCCTTCTCATAGATGCCCAGCTCCGCATAGGCAATTCCACAATCGTTGTACGCCTTAGCCAGATGGGTGAGTCGTGGTTTATCCTCGATGATCAGCTCGAAAAGTTCGACCGCTTTCCAGTACTTCTTCATCTTTAGATATTCATTCCCCACGTCGATCATCTGCGCGGGGTCTTCAAAACGCTTCTTTGGGCGTGCTTCCTCTGCGTGCATACCTATGAATGAAAGCATTGGAAGTTTAAATAACTTTCCATATTTTGAAAAATTCCGTAAGCTCGGATCGAACGTATAAGGACTCAGCCCTGGAGTCTGATCTGGTTAACAATCGCATCACCAACCTCGCTCGTCTTTGAGGTTCCGCCGAGATCATAGGTTCTTACCTTCCCCTCCCTCAAAACTGCTTCAATCGCATGGAGAACTCGTTTGGACGCATCCATCTCGCCAATAGTCTCCAGAAGCAGAGCACCGGCCCAAATCGTTGCGATTGGGTTCGAAACCCCTTTACCGGCGTATTTCGGCGCGGAACCATGGATCGGCTCGAACATCGAGACCCCGTCCGGATTGATATTCGCGCCCGGCGCGAGCCCCAGACCGCCCTGGATCATCGCGCCAAGGTCAGTAATAATATCACCAAACATGTTCGGCGTCACGATGACCTGATACCATTCCGGATTCTTCACGAGCCACATGCAGATCGCATCCACGAAATTGAACTCCGGTTCTATACCGGGGTAGCCCTTTGCAACCCGGGTAAAGACCTCGCGCCAGAACCCATAGCCATGGGTTAATACATTCGCCTTATCCACACTCGTCACCCTCTTCTTGCCTCGCGCCCGCGCAAGCTCGAAGGCAAATCGCATGACGCGCTCGCATCCCTGCCTCGTCACGACACCGATTTGGTACGCAAGCTCATCAGCATCCGTCTCGATGTCCAGATTGAACGTGATCTGGTAGAGGTTTCTTTTGAGTTCCAATCGCTCCTTCGTTCTTCCTCTCCCCTTTCCTTTTACCCGCCCGCCAATGCCGACGTAGAAATCCTCAGTGTTCTCGCGCACCACGCTCATATCGATATCTTCCGGCCGCTTGCCCGCGAGGGGTGTACGCACGCCTTCCAGAAGCTTTACGGGCCTCAAATTCACATATTGGTCAAAATAGAACCTGAGCGTGAGCAAAATCCCCTGCTCTAAGATGCCCGGCTCTATCCTCGGGTCACCGATGCAGCCAAAGTAGATCGCATCGCTGCGTTTTAATTCCTTTAACGTGTCTTCACCCAGTAACTCCCCCGTTTCCAGGTAATGATCTGCACCATGCGGATATTCGGTCCAGTGAAGTTCAAAATTCTCGAGCTCCGAAACCACGTCAAGCACCTTCTCACCTTCTCGTACGACCTCCGGCCCGATCCCATCGCCGCGAATAACCGCAATGGTATACCCTTGCGTCATTTCTGCACGAGCCTGTTCACTGCGTTAATAAATGCCTCGACCGACGCCATCACGATATCCTCTCGTACACCTCGTGCGGTTACCATCCTGCCATCCTTCTGCACACCCACAATCACCTCGGCAAGTGCATCGGAGCCGCCCGTTATCGCTTCGATCCTGAAATCCTTGAGCTCAATACCTCCACCGATCTCATCGCCTATTAACTCTTGAACCGCTCGTATCGCTGCATCCACCGGGCCAACACCCATCTGCGCACTTCTACACTCCTTTCCTCGTACAATAGCTTTGAGCGATGCCGTTGGTATCAGATTGTTCCCGGTCATTACTGAGAGCTCTTTGAGCAGTATCATGCGCTCATGCTGTGAGACCTCTCCAGTCACCACTTCCGCTATGCTGAATAGATCATCATCCGTGACCTTCTTACCACTCGCACCCAGCTTCTTCACCCGCTCGAGTATCTCATCGAGTTGTTCCTTCGGCGGAAACATGCCGATCTCTGATAATTTCTTCTCAATCGAGTGCCGGCCGGTATGTTTTCCCAGCACGATTCGTCTCCTGTGCCCGACCATCTCCGGTGTCATTATCCCGGGCTCAAACGTATCGCTCCGTTCGATCACCCCGTGCGCATGTATGCCTGATTCGTGCGAGAAGGCGTTCTCACCCACAATCGGTTTGGTTATCGGAATGGGTATGCCGGTGAAGCGTTCAACCAGCTTCGCGGTCTCAAAGAGATACTCCGTCTTGATAGTGGTACGCAGCCCGTAAATCGAGTGCAAGCTCATCACGGTCTCAACGAGGTCCGCATTGCCCGCCCGTTCCCCAATCCCATTCACCGAGACCTGGACTTGTGAAGCACCAGCTCTGACCGCAGCCAAACTGTTCGCGACCGCCAGACCGAAGTCATTATGGCAGTGGATACTGATCGGAGCCTCCACGGCACGGTAGATCGCCTCGACAAGCGTGAAGATGGAGAAGGGCTCACTTACCCCCACGGTGTCAGGAACATTGAGGATGTCTGCACCTGCCTCTTCCGCAGTTTTGAATAACTCGATCAGGAACTCTAATCGCGTCCGTGTTGCATCCATTGCGGAGAACATGCACAAAAACCCATGCTCCTTGACATATCTCGTCATCGAATAGGTCTGCTCTTTCACCTCCGCTTCGCTCATCCTGGTCGTGTGTTCACGCTGGATCTGCGAGGAGGGCACGAATATATGGATCATATCCACCCCACAATCGATGCACGCGTCAATATCCGGTTTTAAGACCC
>RXIE01000066.1 GCA_004212135.1 Candidatus Methanophagales archaeon ANME-1-THS
GATTCTAAGTGCTGGGACGAGAAGACCTGGTAAACGAGTCCCATTCCCTTTTTCAGCGCGCAGAACGGTTGATCTGGACGATGAGGAAGATGGCTGAGAATGGTATCACCGAGCAGCTCAAACAGCTTCGTCCGGAGCGCGCATCGCGAGAAGAGATCGAGTACGTGCATGCAACTCCGTATGTACAACAGGTAGAGGCCGTGTGTAAACGAGGTGGGGGGATGCTCGACCTCGATACGCCTGTATGCCGTGACACGTGCGAGACCGCATTACTCGCAGCAGGCGGACTCATAAAAGCGGTGGATGACGTGATGCATGCATCTGACAGTCTGAAGCACGTTTTTGCATTGATACGACCACCGGGACATCACGCTACCTCGATGCGGGGTATGGGGTTCTGCATTTATAACAATATCGCCATTGCCGCTGAGCATTTGAAAAGAAGATATGGTCTCCACCGTATCCTGATCGTCGATTGGGATGTGCATCATGGTAATGGTACGCAGCAGGTATTCTTCGAGGATCCCTCGGTATTATACTTCTCCACCCATCAACATCCACACTACCCCGGCACGGGCTGGATAGACGAAGTAGGGAGAAGGGAAGGACAAGGGTTCACCGTTAATGTTCCGCTTCCGGCTGGCACGGGTGATGCGGGCTATTTATATGCGCTCAACACCATCTTGGTGCCCATCGCGCGGGAATTCAAACCTGAATTTGTGCTGGTATCCGCGGGATTTGATGCACATGCGGCTGACCCGCTCGCCTCAATGAACGTAACATCACAGGGCTTTGGGCTCTTCACCGATTTGATCGTGGAACTGGCGAGAAAGAGTAGCCAGGGGCGGGTTGTTATGGCATTAGAAGGTGGATATAACCTGGAAGCCCTGGCAGAATCCATTATCTCGGTCTTCAAAGCATTGCTTGCAAATGGCGAAGGCAAATTGGAAACAGGGGGAGAGCCGACGAGCGCAATTGAGCGAGTGAGGAAACGTGTGGAGGAGATAACAGTCGTCCAACGGGAATACTGGGGCCTCTAACCACGTATAGTATAACGCCTGTAGGTCCGAAAGGACTAGTGGGTGTATTTGTACATGAGCGCCTGTAGAGGAGCATTGAGCAAACGAGAAGGATGTGGGATAGCGGGCATCGCGTTACCGCACGGTAATGCTGCCTCGCCACTCTTTTATGCACTTTACGCATTACAACACCGTGGGCAGGAATCAGCCGGCATAGCGGTGAGTAGCAGTCTGGATGGTGGTGTCGAGAACGAACGGGGCGGGATGAAGAGGGATATAACGCTGAAAAAGGGAATGGGACTCGTTTACCAGGTCTTCTCGTCCCAGCACTTAGAATCGCTGAACGGCAATATCGGGATCGGTCATGTCAGATATTCGACCACCGGTGCCTCGAGGATCGAAAATGCTGAACCGCTGCTCGTGAATTATCGAAAAGGAAAGATCGCTATTGCACATAACGGCAATCTCGTGAACGCTATGGATTTGAGGAGGGAGCTGGAGCGGGAAGGCAGGATATTTCATTCTGATACTGACACCGAGGTGATCGCGCAATTACTCGCGAAGGAATTAATGCGCCATGACCCCATAGCAGCACTCAAAGAAGTGATGAAACGAGTAATAGGATCCTATTCACTGACCATCCTGCTTAATAACACCTTAATAGCGGTCAGAGACCCACTGGGCATCAAACCGTTGTGTATCGGTACGCTGAATGAGGGAAATGGAGGGATGAATGCCGGTTATGCCATCGCATCGGAGAGCACTGCGATCGAGACCTTAGGCGGGAATTTTATCCGCGATGTAGAGCCGGGCGAGGTGCTGATGATCAATCCCCAGCAGAACTTGCCGAGATTTCGAGCAGAGCATCCGGAGGCAGAGGGGATGGATATAGAACAGTATCAGGTCTACCGCTGCGTAAACAGCGCTCACTGTGTATTTGAATATATCTATTTCGCGAGACCCGACTCAGTCCTTGATGGGCGGTTGGTGTACGATGTCCGGATGAAGATAGGCGAGCGATTGGCAGAGGAGGATGATATAGAGGCTGATATTGTATCCCCCGTACCGGATTCCGGCATCACGTTTGCCATAGGATATGCGAAACGAGCGGGTATTGATTACCTAGAAGGGTTGATAAAAAATCGGTATGTAGGACGAACCTTCATCATGCCCGAGCAAACCTCACGAGATATCTCGGTACGGCTCAAATTGAGTGTGGTGCAGACGAATGTGGTGGGTAAGCGAATCATTCTCGTGGATGACAGCATTGTACGGGGCACGACCTCGCGGATAATCGTGGATTATTTGAAGAAGAAGGGTGCGAAAGAGGTGCATTTGCGAATCGGGAGCCCCCCTATCATAGCGCCCTGCTACCTCGGCATTGATACCCCAACACGAAAAGAGTTAGTGGCGTGGAAGAGAGCAATCGATGAGATTGGTCGGTTGTTACATGCCGATTCACTCAGGTATCTGAGCTTAGAAGGGCTCATCGAGGCTGTCGGGATCGATGAAAAGAATTTGTGTTTGGGCTGTCTCACGGAGAATTACCCGGTCGAAATACCGGGTGAGGTATGCATCGCGCGACAGTTGAAACTGACGCACTTTTAAACCGGTGTATCGTGGAAGAGTTTATATAGGACGAGAACCAAACGGATGGTTAAATGGAAGGAAGCATGAGGTCTGATACGAGGACGCTCATTATTTGTGTGGATCGTGATAATGACCTCGGTGAGAAAACGGGCTTAGAAGCACCGATTATTGGACGCGATGCAGTTTTAGCAGCGGGGACGAAATTGGCGCTCGCGGACTCTGAGGAGTCTGATATCAATGCGATCTTCGAGGCCGTTCGGATATACGAACGCTTGCACTCGAGCGAGGAGGGCGGTGAAGCGGAAGTCGTTGTACTCGCAGGCGATAAGAAAGTTGGCGTGGAGTCAGATCGAAGAATTGGGCAGGAGCTTGATGCGGTCCTCTCCAGCTTCAAAGCGAATTCCGCAATTCTCGTGAGTGACGGTGCAGGTGACGAATGGATCATCCCGATTATCCAGTCGCGCGTGAAGATCGATTCGGTCCGGAGGGTGGTAGTAAAGCAGAGCGAGAACCTGGAAAGCACCTTTTATGTAATCAAGCGAATGTTGGAGGATCCGAAGTTCTCTCGCATGTTCCTGCCGCCGATAGGCCTTATTTTGTTCCTTTTCGCCATCTCGTTGCTGCTCGGCTTCTCGGGTAAAGCTTTTGGCTTGATCCTGGGATTTATCGGCATCTACGCCCTGCTCAAAGGATTGGGACATGAGAATCTGATCATAGAGCTCATTGAGAGCATGAAGCAGTCTTTATACAGCGGGAAGATCTCGTTCATCATGTACATCGTTGCTATTGTGCTCATCTTTGCAGGTACGTTCCAGGGTATCATGGGCTATACCAAACTGGCACCAGAACTCAAGGAGCGGATAGTATTGAGCATGATGTACTATATCAAGATGACGATCTGGTGGTATATCGGCGCAGTGCTCGCTCCCCTCTTTGGCAAGGTTATGAGCATGCTTATCGAACGCGAACGGATAGTGAGGCATTGGGCCATATTATTCTCGGTCATTGCCTCGGGGCTGCTTCTGTGGGGCGGGAGCGAGAGTATAATCTGGTTAAGCAAAGGTAATTATACGATGGGGTACCTCATCCTCACCCTCTCGATCCTCGGTGCGATAATCCTCTCATTCATCGGCGTAAAGATTTCGTTGTACATCAGAAGCTCCCTCATGCAGGAGAAAATGGTCCAGGCAGCGATAGACACTGAGGAAAGCACCGCACGAGATTAACGAGGCCCGAACCAAAACGATGGACCCGCTCTCAGGACTTTATCATTGAACCCACTCATGTCAGGACGATGAGTATAAAATAATAAGATATTTATATTACGAAATACATCATTTTATATCGAAATGTAAAATGAAAGAAGAAGAAATCGGGATGGATGCATACCTCACCGCGCGCGCGTACGAACGTGAAGCGCGAGAGCAGGAAATAAGGGGCAACTTCGAGTCGGCAATCGAGCACTGGAAACGGTATGCTGAGGTAAAGGAGCGTAAGGGAAGCTACTTCCTGTGCATCTTTGGTTATTTCAATGTGGCACGACTCTTCGACCGGCTCAGGCGCTGGAAGGACGCGGCGGAATGTTTTGAAGCCGCCTCGAAGTTTGCCGAGAGGATCGGGGAGTTTTCGCTCTGGGTCTTCTTTAAGCATCTGACATGCCAGATGTATGAGAAGGCGGGTGATTACGAGGCGTGCACGAACTGCTATGAAGCCATTGGCAACTTCTTCTCGGCGATGCACAACTTCTTCGGCGCGGCGGATGCGTATGAGCACGCTGCGGAGATCATGAGGCTCGCGGGTAAAGATATCTCGGACTACGAAGCGCCGATTGAAGCATGGCGAAAGAACTATGAATACTGGAGCTCGCAGGGCGAGCGGGATGATGCGGAATGGAGTTTAAAGCGAATGAGCTCCTATCGAGCGATTCAAAGCGGGACGTAATACGCCTCATCCTTTTATGCACTGTCGCGCTTTCTCTTACAAGGAGCGTATGGCGGGGCAGATCGAACTACTTGGTGGTCTTCCGGCACTCTATCTGAGGGATAAAAATGCGCTCTGCATCGCGGATCTGCATCTGGGCTATGAGGAGGCCCTAGCAGAGCGCAGTGGGATCACGTTACCTTCACGACAGCTCAGAGACGTCGAGCATGCATTAGAGGTGGCGGTGTCACGATGCAGCGCGCATCCTTCCACCTTGATCATAAATGGTGACTTGAAGCACGTCTTCTCGGCATCGAGCGTGCAGGAATGGCACGAGGTCCCGATGTTCATCCAATTTGCGCTCGAGCTGGTGGACGAGATAATTTTAGTCCGCGGAAATCATGATACCTTCTTGGGACCCCTTAAACGCTTCGGCTCGGCCATACACATCGTGAACACATTTCGCACCGGCGATGTGTTATTCATGCACGGGCATACCCAAGCGTACGCACGCATAGTGCGCGAAGAGGGGAAGGAGGTCAGAACCATCGTGATTGCACATGAGCATCCCTTGCTCGTATTAGGAGACCGTGTCGGGGCACGGGTGCGAATGCCCTGTTTTCTCAAGGGCAGGTTGAAGTGCTCTGATGCGGCGCTTATCGTGATGCCGGCTTTCTCACCCCTGGCGGGAGGCACGCCGGTAAACGTCGCGAGCAGAGCGGATTTTTTATCTCCGCTGCTCAAGAGTCCCGAGGTGGAGGTTGATGAGATGGCTGTCTATGCAGTCGATGAGGAGATAGGCATCTTGGAATTTCCCGCGTTGAAGAAATGGAAAGCGGTATCACTCTGTTTATGAGCGGCCATGCATGAAACGGTGTGGTTGCAGCATCTGCTTTAAGTACAACAATCCGGATCTGATTTTTACGAAATAATAAAAAAAGAATAAAAGTTCTGAAAGAAGAAGGAATCGAAAGCCAGTTCATGCATTATAAATATATATTCATTTGAGTGCATGAGGTGAGGATACAATGTCAAAGATACAGAAACTGGTGATTATTGGATGTGCGGGCATGGGAGGGCCTGCGGCCATGATGACAAAGAGGATGGACCCCTCGGTCTATGTGACCTTGATACGAGAGGAGGAGCATTTCTTGACGCGCTGTGCAGTTCCTTATATCGCGGTTGAGCGTGCAACGGTAGCAGCTTCGGTCAAGGATGACGGGATGTTTCATTCTGCTGGCGTGAAATTGGTGAATGTGCCTGCAACGAGCATAAACAGGGAAGAAAAGACTGTTACCACCGCTGACGGCGCGGTTCATCCCTACGATAAACTCATTTTGGCCACTGGCGGTAAAGCGATCGTTCCACCAATTCCCGGTGTGGACCTCAAAGGCGTTTTCACGGTCCGCTGGAGTAGCGATGCGGTAAATATACGAGACTGGATGAAAGAGAAGAAAGTAAGAACTGCAGTGGTCTACGGTGCCGGAGCGTGTGGATTGGAGATGGCTTCACTTATCGCCCAGAAGGGGGTAAAAGTGACGATTGTCGTCAGGTCATATATAGGGCGGACGGTGGGTCTCGATGCGGATATGAGCAGTGAACTGGAGAAGCATTTTGCGGAGAAAGGAGTTGTTATCCGCTCGAGAACAGTAATTACGAAGATTATTGGTGAGAAAGAAGTAGAAGCGGTTGAATTATCCACCGGTGAGAAGATCGATGCAGAGATGGTCATCGTGGCCCTGGGTGTGCGTCCACGCGCCGAACTTGCCGAAGCAGCGGGACTTGAACTGGGAGAATATGGCGTACAGGTGAACGAATATCTTCAGACCTCTGATCCAGACATTTATGCGGGTGGTGATCTGATTGAGTATGAAAGCGAAATTACCAGAAAGCCGATACTCGGACAGATACGCCCGAATGCGGTTATCGGAGGCAGGATTGCGGCAAAAAACATCCTCGGGTACGGCATCAAATTCCCGCGATTATTGAACAGTTTCGTAGCCAAGTTGTTCGATACGTCAATCGCTTCGGTTGGGATCACTGAAGCGATCGCGAAAGATGAAGGGCTCGATGTCTTCGCTGCAAAGAAGAGTGCAAAGAGCAAGCATGTGATGATCGAAGGTGGCAAACCTTACACCGTTAAGCTGCTCTTCGATCGGAGTACCAAAAAAGTCGTCGGGGCACAGATCATCGCGGATGATGAACGTTCTGTTCGGTATATTGACATGATTGAGGTCGCTATAAGAAACGGATGGACCGCGCAGGATTTAACAACGCTGCGATGCGCAGGTCAACCGGAATTATCTCCAGAGCCAAGTGCAGAACCGATCGCGTTAGCCGGGGAAGACGCATTCAAAGAGCTTTATCCCCTCCCACGTTAAAAAAGGGGTAAAATTCCCCTTTTCTCTTTTTATAACGAAGGCAAGAAGCGGGGAGAGGTTGTTGAAACTCTCAAATCTACTGAAGGTGTTTTATTCATGAGCACCCACCAAGATGTTTATGAATATATATTCTTACTAGTAATCACGAGACGAAATGCCGAGACAAAGACGATCTCGATGGGTAGCGTTCCAGCCGAATTTCTTCTATTTCGAGCCGCGCGGCTCTGCTAATCCCGAGGTCATAGTGCTCCGAGTGGAGGAGCTGGAAAGCTTACGACTGAAGGATTACGTGAAGGTAGACCAGGAGGAGGCAGCGGAACGAATGGGGGTCTCACAACCTACCTTCAACCGGATATTACACGAGGCACGGCGAAAGATAGCGGAGGCGCTCGTGGAAGGTAAGGCGATACGAATAGAAGAGGGCGATGA
>RXIE01000067.1 GCA_004212135.1 Candidatus Methanophagales archaeon ANME-1-THS
CGATAGATACCGTTACCATAGGTGCGGGTAAGAGAGGCGCAGTGACCACCGTGATACAGCAGAAGTTCTTTGACGTGGTGAATGCACGGGATGAGCGATTCATGAAGTGGCTGGAGCCGATCTATTAGGGCACGGTACGGTGCGGTGGTTTTTAATACCTGCGTTTAATGCGTTAAAAGACCGCCTCGGTAAAGATTGTGGACCTCCTCCGGTTCTCTTATCTTACACGTAAAAACGCACTATCGCGCTCGGAGAGCGATGAGCCCCAATCGGGTAGATTCAGGAGAAAAGAAGTGGCATGTGATGGCGCCAGAGGAGGTCTTCCAAGCACTCCATGCCTCGGACGAGGGACTTAACCCGGCAGAGGTGCTGAGACGGCAAGAAACGTATGGTTTCAATGAGATCGCCGAGGAGAAGGAGATTTTTATACCCGCGCTCTTTTTCGCCCAATTCAAAAATGCACTTGTCCTCATCCTCATCCTCGCAACGGTGATATCCGCGATCATACGGAACGTGGTGGACGCCGCGGTTATATTTGCTGCGGTTCTGCTTGTCGTTACACTGGGCTTCTTCTTTGAATATCGGGCTGAGAAGGCAATAAAAATGCTGAAAACGCTCGCGGCTCCCACCGCTCACGTCTTACGAGCAGGAACTGAGGTAAAGATCCCTTCGATTGAGGTCGTGCCCGGTGATATTCTCCTACTGCAGGCGGGGGACCGCGTCGCGGCTGATGCTCGACTCTTCGAGGTGGTGAATCTGACGATTGACGAATCGCCCTTAACTGGTGAATCCATTCCGGTAAAGAAGGAGGTCTCGGTACTTCATGAGGATGTAATTCTCGCGGAAAGGAAAAATATGGTCTATTCAGGAACGACGATCCTGCAGGGACGTGGAAAAGGCGTGGTAATCGCAACCGGTATGCGAACGGAGTTTGGAGCAATTGCAAAGATGCTGGCTGAAGCGAAAGAGGAAGAAACGCCGTTAAAAAGACGGATAAGCGAGATTGGGCGCTGGCTAAGCACCGCATACCTCGATCTTGCGATCGCACTCGTGGCAGTTGGTGTGCTGAAGGGCGCGGATTTCCTGGAGATGCTCATATGGAGCATAAGCCTGGCCGTGGCGATCGTGCCCGAGACCCTGCCACTCATCATCACCGGAACGCTCGCGCTGGGCGTACTGAGAATGGCGAGGAAGCAGGCGATTGTGAGGAAATTGCCGGCTGTTGAGACACTCGGCTGCATCACCGCGATCTGCGCTGATAAAACCGGCACCCTGACGAAGAACGAAATGACCGTCCGCAGCATCTATGTCGCTGGCAAGATGATTGCGGTAACCGGCACAGGCTATGCGCCCACCGGTGAATTCATTGGCCAGAGGGACGGTGAGAGACTCGAGCCCCGCACTGTGGAAGGATTGAGCTTGGCTCTGCAAATCGCAGCGCTCTGCAATGATAGCAGCGTACAACCGGTCAACGGTGAATACCGGGTACGCGGAGACCCAACGGAAGGCGCATTGGTGGTTGTTGCCCGGAAAGCAGGGTTACAACTCGACGAACTGACGAGGAGATACCCGCGTGTAGCCGAGATACCATTCGAACGCGAGAGGATGCGAATGACCACGCTTCATCAGGATACGGTGCAGGGAAGAACGATGGCTTTCGTGAAAGGTGCTCCTGAAGTGTTGCTCAGCCTTTCCACAGGTATCGCAGGGGAGAACGGGGGTTACGCAGTCGTAAAAGAGCTTACCGAGGTGGCAAGAAGAGCAGTGCTGGATGCAAACGATAAGATGGCCGCGGAGGCGTTGCGCGTCATCGCGGTTGCGTATCGAGGACTCCCCGAGGGGGTAGCGTATACTGCGGACCGTGTAGAAAATGACCTCATTTTTGTGGGTCTGTTTGGGATGACCGACCCGCCGAGGGAGGAGGTGAAGGAGGCGATCGAGCGCTGTAAAACCGCAGGCATTAAGCCGATTATGATCACCGGAGACAATAAGCTCACCGCGCTCGCTATTGCGGCAGAACTGGGGGTTATTACCAGGCCGGAGAACGATGAAAAAGTGCTGACAGGCGCAGATCTGGAGAAGATGAGCGAAGAGGAGCTTGAAAAGAGGGTAGATGACGTGGTGGTCTATTCGCGGGTCTCCCCTGCGCATAAGTTGAGGATCGTCGAATCGCTCCAGAGGCGGGGGAATGTGGTTGCGATGACCGGTGACGGGATAAACGATGCACCGGCTTTAAAACGAAGTGATGTGGGTATCGCAATGAACTCCGGGACCGAAGTAGCAAAAGAGGCCTCGGATATGGTCTTGACCGATGATAATTTCGCCACCATCGTAGCGGCGATCCATGAGGGCAGAGCGATTTACGACAATGTGAAGAAATATCTGCTGTATATCCTCTCGTACGGCGTTGCTGAAGTCTTTCTCTTGACCAGCGCCATCTTCTCCGGGCTCCCCTTCCCCCTCGTTGCGATCCAGATCTTATGGGCAAATATCGTCATCGAGGACTTACCTGCGATGGGACTGGGTATAGACCCGCCCGATCCGGATATAATGGCCCGGAAGCCAAGAAATCCTCGGGAGAAGGTCTTTACACCGCGGATACTGCAACTGCTCATCCTCATGGCTGCGGTCATCGGCATCGGGTGTCTGGGGATATTCTTACACTATCTATCAGGGTCTGATGGTGCAGAGGGGATGGTAAAAAAGGCACAATCAATGGTCTTCGCCACGTTTATCCTCTACGAGATGATCAATGCATTTAATTGCCGGTCTGAACGCTATTCTTTGGTACGGGTAGGTATCCTCTCGAATAAATGGTTGGTTGGGGGTGTGATAAGCTCGCTCCTGCTCATGATCTTCGCGATTCAACTCCCATTCACGGGCCGGTTCTTCCATACTGTTCCTTTAACACGGGTCGATTGGGGTATCGCACTCGCTACGAGTACCACTATTTTCATCGCCGTGGAGGTTTGGAAAGCCTGCGTAACACTTTTTCGTTTGACAAAAGATAAAAGGGTGAGGATTTTGCCACCGTAAACGAAGTTTATCCTAAAAAGTTTTTACGGAGTATTGTCAAAATTATATTTGAGGAGGACTAATCGAAATAGAGAGTAGATTCACCGCAGTATTTGAAAAGGTTAATGATTGGTATATTGGGTATGTCGAAGAATTACCCGGTGCGAATACACAAGGCAAAACGCTTGAGGAAGCCCGTGAGAATCTCCGTGAAGCTATCGGATTGATTTTACTATCTAACAGGGAATTAGCGGAGAAAGAAATGTCGGGCAGAGAATTTATTCATGAGGAAATTAAGGTTGCTCTCTGATGAAGCGACGGAGATTGATTCAACATTTAGAAGAGCATGGCTCCCTTTACATACTTCAGCGCACTGATAGCAACCTGTATCGCATGTTTAATCGCTTCTGCTGCTTTCTGCTTAGAGCTCTACGCCACAGGCTCATGCTTCACCGTGGTGTACGCATGCTCATCGGTCGCCAGATTTCCGATTGCGACCTCAGCTTCGATTCGTTCGATATTCAGGTGTGGCTGAACACCTTTGAAATATCGCTCACTATTCAGCTCATCTCACTGAGTTGACTTCTAACCTCAGAATGCAGGTGTTTCACCTTTGCGCAAGCATGCTTTGATCTCAGAGCGGGGACCAATGATCGAATCGGTTATTTCTGCATTCTTAATCAGCGCATCCTCACAAATCACGGTATTATGGAGCATGGCTCCGTCCAGGATCACGCGGGGGAAGATCACTGACTTATACATTTTACTTTTCATCAGGGTTGCATGGTCCCCGATCACCGCAGGACCGCGTATTAATGAGGATTCAACCTTCGCATAGTCACCAATCGCGACATTCCCCTGGATATCACTGCCATTTACCTCTGCGGTATCCGCGCATTCAAATCCTTTCTTCTCTAATATCCATCTGCTCGCTTCCATGTAACCCTCTAACCCGCCGACATCTGCCCAGAACCCCCTAACCACGCAGCCATACACCTCGTTCTTCGCAACCAGGAGAGGAAACAAATTCTTGGAGAAGTCAAATGAGCAGCCTTCCGGAACATACGCCAGTGCCTCGGGTTCGAGGATATACAAGCCGGTATTCGCGAGGTTCGAGAAGCACTCATCGCGAGGTGGTTTCTCTCTAAATGCCCTTATCTTACCGTTCGGGTCGAGCTCGGCTATGCCATACAACGAGGGGTTAGACACGGGCAGGAGTGCAATGGTCACCAATCCGGCATGCGCCTTGTGAACCTTCATCAAGGTGCTTATATCAATATCCGTGATGTTATCGCCCTGGATGACCACCATTGGCTCGGTTATCCCCGCGTTCTTCACCGAGCCCGCGGTTCCCAGAGGCGAGGGCTCCTCAGGATACGTAATCTTTAACTCTTTCCTGGTGCTGAGATACTCGATCAGCGGTTCTCGAAGATAATTGGTGGTGATCACGATATCCTTCAAGCCAAAGCCCGCGAGATAATCCAGGATATAATCGATGACCGGCCGGTTCACGAGCGGAAGCAGAGCCTTTGGCGTGGTAAACGTAAGCGGCCTGAGCCTTGTTCCAAAGCCCCCGGCGAGTATTACTGCCTTGACCATCTTCAAACCTTTCTGTAACAAGAAAGCGTTCTCAAAGATAAAGATTCCGGTCAGATAAACCAAACTACGAGGAGTAGAGTGAAGCTCGTGCGGAGCACAACCTTTCTTTTGTGGGGTTCCACTCCACGACCCCGCAAGCCCTGTAAGGGCTTAAAAGAAAACTTTAAATTAATTGCTTTTAGTAAAGGTTTTGCGGAGCACAACCTTTCTTTGAAAAAGAAAGCTTGACCAAAGAAATATTTTTTAAGTGAGGTTCTTTTATAAAGGGAAGTGCGATGATACGAAAAGAAGAGATCGAGCATATCGCGTGGTTAGCGAGGATCGAGTTGAGCGAAGCGGAGAAGGAATTATTTGAGCAGCAACTGAGCTCGATCTTAGACTATTTCGCGGTATTGGATGAGGTAGATACCACCGATGTGGAACCCACCTATCATGTCATCGGCATCACGGACATGGTACGGGAGGACGAGCCTAAGGAGGGGCTCAGTCAGGCGGACGTGCTGCGGAATGCACCGAAGAAGGAGAATGGATATTTTAGAAGTCCGAGGATATTATGAGGTGATTCGCCACAGTGGTACTTTCGTGCTCTGCACCGACGCTCGAAATCGTGAAGATAGGACGGTAAGCGGACGGTAATCGAATAAAAAGAAAAAAGAAAAAATTGGCATGGAAAGGAGAGGAGCTCGGTGCTCCAACGGGCGTCTCGCTAACCTTTCATGTATCCTGCCGTGACCTTACGTGCGAACTGTACCATGAGATCCGCGCCGCAGTTCGGGCACTTGAGTAGTGGCTTGCCGATCGGCGTTCCACAGACGGGACATTTATCAAACTTGTTCTTCGTCTCCAGAGTGTCCCGTTTGATGTGACCAAGGTGTGCTGCCATCATGTGCGTTACGATCTGATCGATCACTGCATCCCGCTGCGTGCCGGTGTACGTCTGGTTACACACGTAGCAGATTCCTTCTTCCATATCACATCACCTCCTTTTTGGTTTACAAACCTCCGCTTCTTTCACTCCACGGGAGGCGATAATTTGTATATGAGTACTTCTATAAATAGTTTGGGAAGAAGGGCTCAGTCAGGCGGACGTGTTGCGGAATGCCCCTAAGAAGGAGGAGGGCTACTTTAAAAGCCCGAGGATATTGTGATTTCGATTTTGAAAGGGTGGTTAGTTTAGCTGCTGTCCAAGGGGACAATAGATGTAGGCCTGTAATTAAAGGTGCTAAACTGAATTTAGGTGCAAGGCCAATTTATGCACAAAATATATTTTGGTAGGTTAAACTTTACATTCGCTTTCAGCTCCGTAAAACTACCAAACTAGAAAACGGAGTGGTAGTTTTTGTCTAAACTCGTGGATACTTTAATTCTGTCCTTAAAGCCCATACATGTCCTTTAAAACAGCCAATTTCTTTATTTTTTATCATAAAATCCCTCAGCCCTCAACATCTGCTCTGCTTCATCTCTATTTTCATACGACACATATAATCTGATTTGGTGGATCCCACCTATATTCTTTACGATTTTAGAATATGACGACAAAGGTTTAACCTCGCTCCCCTCGATTATAAAAATTTCCATGCCTCCGCTCACGTTATACCATAATTTTTCAGATAGGTCTTCGATGGGCATCAGGTCTTTTAGTAACTTCTTTGCGTTCTTTAATTTCTCTAAGTCCTTCTCATCAGGGCGTTCAGAAGTTTCGTAAACCCTCCTGATATGTTTTCTCTCCAAAATCCCTATTCAGTTCCTTTTTTCCTTGGCATTTGCCTTAATAAGTTGAAAAATCTTCCAATCGTCCCATTCTAGAAAATCATCCACAGCTTCTGGAAACATTCCATTCGGTAAAAGGGACTCAAAAACACGACCAAGGTGATAATCATATGCTCGTCGAGTTTTATGAAAATAAACTTGGGCGAATATTAGGTATCTCGCCAATATTAATTCTTCTGCAACATGCCATCCTCCATAATCAACTGCTAAAATAGGTTTTTCCTCTTCTGGTTCAATCGCAAGCTTAATTGTGTTAATCAACCTGTCTTTATCATATATCCCGTATTTCACTCCGATGTGATGAGAATCTCTCAACAAATAATCTCCTCTATCTGCATCAAGCTGACTTGATATTAATGATTTCCAAAAGATTTTTTCACCAAGCACCTTTTCGTTTCCTTCTATTAAAGACGCTACTTCTTCCGCTGATATGTTGTAATTGGTTCGATTTTCACGATGATTTTCTATGACCTCTCTTAAATTCTCTCTTATGATTTTAGCGGTGTAATCTTCGTGCCCATATTTTTTCCCCGTTGTTTTATTTTCTGGCATAAACTCTTCTCCAGAATGTGATAGTGGTGTATGTCCTACATCGTGTAACAAAGCCGCGATCCTGACCAGTTGCTTATCTCTTTTTAGTCCTGAGTCATTGTATGATAATTTACTTTTCAGTATGGAAACATTTTCTTCTTTTAAAATTAGAGAGTCGTACATTAGGGTGGCAAGATGCATAACCCCCAAAGAGTGCTCAAACCTTGAATATACTGCGCTGGGATAGACCATATCCATGTGTGTTCGGTTAAGTAACCCATCGTTCCATCAACCTCTCTCGGTTGACATTTGGATCGCATCCCTGGTCAAGGTAAATGGTGTACAAAGTAAGC
>RXIE01000068.1 GCA_004212135.1 Candidatus Methanophagales archaeon ANME-1-THS
CCCGTTAACAACCAGCGCCTCTTCGATCCGCTCCTTCTTCCTTCCGCCCGCTATCTCCTCTGCGATCCTCGTCTTCTCCTTCGCCTCGTATTCTATAAAATCAGCATGGATGAACAGCAGTTGCACGTTTCACACCTTTGTTATCTGTTTTTATCCTCATCAAAATTACATTTATGTTATTCTCTCACTACTATCTTAAATACTATGGACCGAATAGAACTAGCGACAGAGGAAAGCACTGAACTTATTGACATAACAGGCGAAGTAAAGAGGATCGTGAAAAGTAAAACGGTTGATTCTGGCATCTGCGTTATCTTTACCAGACATACCACGACGGGAATCATCATAAATGAGAACGAAGCAGGGCTTAAACACGATATTGCAGTGCTGCTGAACACGTTGATCCCAAAGGGTAAAGGATATCAGCATGATCGGATCGATGATAATGCGCATGCACATCTCAGGTCCATAATGCTCGGATCGAGTGTCACGATCCCTGTAGAAAACGGTACGTTAGCGCTCGGAACCTGGCAGAGTATCTTTTTCGTTGAATGCGACGGCCCAAGAAGGAGAGAGGTATGCGTCTCGGTTGTTAACGGGTGACAAAAAAGAAAGTTTTAGTAAAGAAAAGAAAAAAGAAAAATTATATTCTTTCTTAGCGCAGGTTCTTTCTTTAGAAAGAAAGTGCTGCCCCAGTGTGGTAACGGATATCCGTCGGGCCTGCGGAGCCCAACATCCGGGTTCAATTCCCGGCTGGGGCATTCTTTTTTGTTTGCAATGTAAAACCTTTTGAGTCTCCTTTCGAGTATTGATACCTGTGTTAAGAATTTAAAGTTTCCGAAGAGCTGGTGAGAAAGAGGTTTGAGTTTCAAAAAATTATTAAATTGCTTGAGCCTTTATTTTGAGTGGAGGGGTTATGAAGAGACAGAAGGCAAGACAAAACGAAAAGATATATCTGATTAAGGTAATTCAAAGTGATTGGAATGGCAGGATAAGGGGGCAACCCTACAGAATCTTAGCTCTTCCCGAGGGATTATCTTTGGACCATTTGGCAAAAGCAATAATAGAGGCTTTTGATTTTGATTTCGACCATGCTTTTGGCTTCTATGATAACATAAGGAGTTGGATCGATTCAGATGAGTGTTATGAGTTGTTTAAAGACATGCCAAGAGAGATTATAATAGAGCCAAGCAGATGCAAAAGCGTAAAAAAGACGAAAATACGGGATGTTTTTACCGAAGTCAAAAAGAGAATGCTTTTTCTTTATGATTATGGTGATGAATGGCACTTTATCATTGAACTCAAAGGAATAGAACCTCAAAAGGAGAATGAAATATATCCGGTAATTGTAGAATCTGCTGGAGAAGCACCTCCCCAATATGGAGAACCAGATGAAGAACCAGAGAACTTTAAAGCAAGAAGTGAGAAATATGAAAGGGGTAAGCAGTCTCTGCTTTTTCCTGACTATTCCTCTTGGTGAACCTTGAACTTCTGCTGCTCATGCCAAAGCTTAAGACCATCAGCGGAAGAGATGTTGTGAAAATTCTGGCATCACAGAAAGAGGCATATCTTGAGAAAGACCATTCTTGCACATTCCAGAACCATTGTAAATATCGTTTAAAATCATATTCGAAATCAATGTCTTTCCCATCCCCGTCTTGCCGATGATATACAGGTGAAGCCTTCTGTCTTCATTTTTAATCCCAAAGATCTTTCCTTCTCCTCTAAAGTCGGTTTTAGCAAAAAGATTAATATTGGACATAACTGTTTGAAATAGATTAGAGCCCTAAAAGGGAGGCGAAAGGAATAATGGATGTATTGACGTTCTCTACAGCGACTGTAGCTGGTGCCACTGTAATCTATGCTACTTTGACCTACCTTTTACTTCGTGAATAGCGAAGAGAAAAAGAAAAGCCACGTATCCAAGAAATTGCTACTGTTGTTATTTATCCGTTAATGGAAAAGTTAGAAAATCAGAAAAATTTCTTTAAAAAAAGATTTCTCATGGACCCGAACAGGTTTTTATTACTATCGTCAAAAGATTGCACCATCTCCTGGTATAGAAGGGGTTATTTACGAGGATTTTAGGAAAGCATTTCCTGACTTTGTTAAAAATATAGAAAAATATAACAAGATGTTAGAGAAACAAAAAGAAATCCTGGATAACTTTGCAAATAAAATTCGATCGCTGCCTGATTTCATAAAGGAAGTATCTAAGAGATTTATGGAATATGAAAGAGAAAGTAAATTAGCTGATATTCTGGGGGTATTCGGTTCAAGTTCTTTGTTTGAATCGAACACTCAAAATATTGAGCATATTTTAGCGTATGTCGTTAATAACGAACAGAACTTGAATTCTGATAATGCGTACTATAACTTTTGGAATCAATATGGAAAAGAATTACTTAAGTTTAGAGACAGGGAAGAGGTTAAGGATTACAAGGTGGAAGTTGAGAAGGGGTGTAAAAATTTGCTTGGGTTAGCAGATAGCATTTTTAAGGACTTAAAAGATATCTTGAAGGATTATAGGGAAAAATATGGAATTATCTATAAAGAGCTCGAAAGAGAATGGTAATTCCAGCATAAAAAATAAGGGCTTTCGATCAAAATCTCCGTTAGCGCAATGAGAAATCCTGCTTTTATTCATCTCCTCAGTTCAACCCCGAACACTCGCTCGAAATTCCGCTCGATCTCCTTGTTCACCGTCTCCACATCGCTCTTCTTCTGTCTCGCGATCTCCTCATAGACGACCTGTACCCTCTGGGGAACGTTTCGCTCTTCCTCATCCGGTGATAGATACGGCGCGTCGGTCTCGGTGAGCAGAAACGAAAGTGGTACATTCTTCGCTACCTTCTTCATGCTCTTGCTCTTCAGTATCGAGGTCGGCAGCGAGATGTAATAGCCCTCCTCACAGATCCGCGCTGCAAGTTGTGGTTTGCCGGTGAAGCAGTGAAAGACCGCTTTCTTGATGTCCTCATCTGAGATGATCTTCAACCCTTCTTCGATCGCCTCGCCTCCGGTGCCCCGCAAGTGAAGTACCACCGGCAGATCAAATTCCTTAGACAAGCCGAGAAACTCCACAAAGAGCTCCCTCGCTCGCTTTATCCTCAGCGGATCTCGTACCCAATGATAATCAAGCCCGATCTCGCCGATGCCCACGATTCTTTGTTTGTGCTCGTTTATAAATTCCTGATACGCGCCAATCTCCTGGTCTGTTTTCCTGCCTACATAAATCGGATGAAGTCCGAGTGTGGGGAAAATAAATCCCTCGTGCAGTGCTGCAAGTTCTAACGCCTTCTCTGCATCGCTCGGCTCGACACCGCTTATCACCACACCACTCAACGCCCTCCGCGCATCCTCTATCACCTGCTGCCGGTCCGCGTCGTATTCCTTAAACGTCAGATGACAGTGTATATCGATGATTTTGACCACCCAGCAACTTTTTTTTACCTTCGGTAAAAACCTTGACTAAAAATATTCTCTTAGTTTTTCTTTTAGCACAGGTTTTCTTTTTCTAAAAAGAAAAAGTGTTATTTATACAACAGCTCAGATTTTTGCAAGAGGAGCAAATCTTCCGTGCTGAGCTTCCCACCCTCTCTGAACTTATCGTAAATCCCTTTAGCCTTCTTCCTCGCTTCCATCCGCTCCCGGAATACCCAATCTTCTCGTATTTTTCGCCTCAACCCGTTGATGACGCGATCGAAATCCTTCAGGTCTCGGAGATACTGGATATACCGCCGGTGCGCTTCATCCGCTTCCTCCTGTCGCTCTAAAAAGAGCCGGTGCGCTTCATCCGCCTTCTCCCGTATCCGATCCGCTTCTTTGAAGCATTCAACCATCTTATCATGGCATTCGTGGGAGAGTTTGACATAGTTGATCACCTCTTCGTGGTACTTATCCGATTCTTTTCGGTACTTCTGTGCCTTTTTCAGCGACTCCTTCAACTTTTTGTCCTTCTCCAGTTCCTTCTCCATTTCTTCGAACTCTCGTCTCAGTTGGGTGATCCTCGCCACCAGTTTCTTCTCCTTATCCTTGCTCAGGACCTCAACCTGCTGCTTGAGCTCTAAATCGGCTATTCTATTTCTTAGCCGCTCAAACTCCTGTATGCTCTGTATGTCATTCTTTTTCCGGAGCTTCTCCACCGTGGTATAACAGAGCGATGCCTTCTTATTCAATTCGGTCCTCTTCGCCTTCTTATCTGTGATCAGCTTTTCGTATTCCTCTCGCTGCTGTTTGAACTCTTTTGCCTTCTCAATCGCTTCTTTTATTCGGCCATTCAACTCGTCTCGTAACTCTGACCACTTACTCGCTTCGGAATTCAACTCGGTCCTTCGTGCCTTAAATTCCTCGACCCTTTTTATTATCTCCGCTCTCCGCTCTTCTAATTCCTCAAGCATCCTTGATTATATCATCCCCCTCATTCTTTATAAATACTTTCTTATTTTTTTTCACCTTATCTCCGGGAAGGTATAGGCATCCGTGCCATCGAAGCAGTACTGCACATCCTGGAAATTTTTTCTTAAGTCTATAACATACCCCTTTGCCTGATCTTCATCCCCGTCCTTGAGTATGAGCCTTCCCATAAGGGCTGCTATTTCTTTCATCTCTGATTCCTTCATTCCGATCCTCGTAAGCTCCTGCACACCGAGCCGGATCCCACTCGGCTCCTCGGGGTCCTTATCAGATGGTAACAAGTTCTTGTTGATGATGATATTTGCACGCTCCAATTTCTGGGCGACCGCAGCGCCACCACCCTGTTTCTGCACATCAACGGCAATTTGGTGCGACTCGGTAAACCCTTTATGCTCGCAGAGCACCTCAAACCCTTCCTCATACAAAGCCTGTGCGAACACTTTTGCATTGGTGATGATCTGCGCTGCATATGCTTCTCCGAAGGCGCTCATCTCAGCCAGTGTAACCGCTAAGCCTGCAATATGGTGAAGATGATGGTTGCTCACCGTTCCTGGGAATACCGCTCGGTCTATCCGCTCTCGCAGGTTCGCCCTACAGAGAATGATTCCGCCCTGAGGACCTGGAAAGGTCTTATGCGTGCTGCTCGTGATCACCTCAGCCCCTTCACGGAATGGATCCTGGAATGTATGACCCGCGATCAGACCTAAGACGTGCGAAGCATCATAGACGATCCTCGCGCCCACTTCATCCGCGACTTCTCTCGCCTCTGAAACCGGATGGGGGAAGAGGAAAAGACTGCCGCCAAACATGAGCAAGGACGGCTTTTTCGACTTTATTGCCCTCAGCATCTGCGCTCCATCAATATTCATCTCCTGAGCGTCGAAGGGGAAGTTGTCCAGTTTTAAACCCCGAAGAGCCGGGATCGAGTACTTTGAAGAACTGATATGCCCTCCATCAGGTATTGATAACGCCATTATTCGGTCACCGACCGACGTGAGCGCGAAAAGAGCCGCGATATTCGCATTTACACCTGAAATCGGCTTTATATTCACATGCTCAGCCTCAAAGAGCTCTTTCGCATACCGTATTGCCTTCTCCTCGATCTCATCGATGTATCTGCAGCCCTGGTAAAACCGTCGTCCAACCTCACCTTCGGCATACCGGTGTGACAAATCTGACGCGAGGAGCATTTTCACGGTATTGCTCGTGATATTTTCGCTCGCTATGAGCGGCAAGGCGTTGGCAAACAGTTCATGATGCCTCCGTACTGATGCGACGATGCTTTGTATCTCCGCGTGCATATCTCCTGCCATTTGTTCCTTTCTCCTCCTAGCTTGCCTTCACTTTCGATTTTTAACGTCCCAGTAAGAGCGAGAGAACCGCCATCCGCACGGGAATACCGTAGAACGCCTGGCGGAAATACCTCGCATTCTTCGTCCGATCTACGTCCGGATCGATCTCGTCCATTCTGGGGAGTGGATGCATGATGATGACCTCCTCATTCTTTTTTAAGAGGTCAGTGGTTATACGATAGGTCCCTACAACTTTGTTATACTCCGTAGGGTCTGGAAATCGCTCTTTTTGGATCCTCGTTACATAGAGCACGTTCACATCCTCGATAATTTCCGTAATATCGGTAGTTTCAGAAATCTCAGCGCCCGCCGCTCGCAAGTCCATTTTTATCTCCTCAGGCATCTTTAACACCTCCGGGGAGACAAAAAAGAGCTTCGCCCTATAAAAGGATAACGCATAGGCGAGCGAGTGCACCGTCCGTCCATACTTCAGGTCGCCGACCAGGGCAATCGAGAGCGAATCAAGCAGATGCTCTTTCTTGATCGTGTATAAATCGAGCAGAGTCTGCGTGGGGTGCTGTCCCGCACCATCACCAGCGTTTATGATGGGAACGGTGGAGAACGAAGCTGCCATTCTCGACGCGCCTTCCTTCGGATGGCGGAGCGCGATGATGTCGCAATACTCAGATACCACCGTTATGGTGTCCATTAAATTTTCACCCTTAGCCGCTGAACTCGCCTCTGGCGAGGATACGTTTATGACCTCCCCGCCTAACCGCTTCATTGCGACTTCAAATGATAACCGTGTCCGCGTGCTTGGCTCGTAAAAGAGATTAGCAAGTAGTGTGCCCTCCAGGAGATCGCTCTTCTTCCCTGCTTTTGCTCCTGGTTCCAGCCCTCGGGCGAATATCTCTAACTCCTCGGCCCGGGTCAATATCAAATCTATCTCTTCTTTCGTGAAATCACGGGTCGAAATGATATGCCTCTTCGTGAACATTAAATGAGGATGTAAGAACTAATCCATATAAATAGCCATAGCTAAACTAAAAATAAAAAATGAGAAAAGGGGGCGAATACTAAGAGAGACCTTATAGAACGGATAAATGCGTTTATCTCTCCTTTTACGCCTTTGCCTTCAGTGTTATTTCGAGCGACGAAACGTTCGCCTTATCTCCTCCTTCTCCTACTATCTGCTCTGTCCCTATCTTTATGTCCTTGACTTCTACCCCGGGCATGAACTTGTTCTTCGTGACCTCTGCGGTATCCACTGCCCTTGAGATCGCTCTCCCTCTCGCCTTTATCACCACTTCGTCGAAGCCGTTGTTGAACTGCGTCACTACAGCCAGGACATAACTCATCACAGACTTGTTGCCGATATATATCACGTTGTCTTCTGGCATTTTTGCATCACCACTCTCTATCTTTGTTTAGAATATATTTAAAGATATCATATTTAGCTTAGCCCGTTGCCCCCGCAAAAATGCCCTCGCTGTGGATACCGGAAGATACCAGACCGAGAA
>RXIE01000131.1:0-3765 GCA_004212135.1 Candidatus Methanophagales archaeon ANME-1-THS
TCGCTCGCTTTGCTCCGACACCAGGAACTCGTTCTAATTGCGCCACGTCGGCTTTCGCTACGTCACGCGGGCTCCTGAACCCGGCCGTGTATAATCCTCGTGCGATGACTCGTCCAACGCCTTTGATGCTCACCAAACCAAGCAACTCGGGTTTAATTCCATGCTTGATCCTCGCCATTAGCTCGCGCAGTCGCGCATACATCTTCTCGTCCCTCAGGTACTCGGCCATCCGTGAGCTCGCATACGCTATCCATTCCAGATTATAAATCGTATTGTGGATCTCACCCGGATATGCCCCAAACCGGTCCTTCAACTCGAAATACGTGAGCTCCTCGATCCACGCGAGTGCCACAAGAGCGCTCCCCACCGCAGGCGCGCAGCGGTACAGCCATTCGAGATTATCCGTTAAGCTCGTTGCTATTTCGATCGCATCCTTTACATGCAGCGGAAGAACCTCCTCACAGGTGCATAAGAGGAGTAAGAGGTCAAAGGCTGAGAGAACTCCTCGCCCGTGCTGCTCCAGCTCGCTCAATGCCCGTATGCCATCTCGCAACGCCAGTGCCGAGTTGGTGGATAAATAGAGGCGCGAGGAAAGCGTTCCAAATGGCGTCGGAGGGATCTTATCACCATCCAGCTCGATAAAACCCTTCGTAGCCAGGTCTACCAGTATGCCATCCATCTCCTCCTCGGCAAACGCAAGTTCATCACCATGCTGGTACGCATAAAAGGTGCGGCGGAGAAACTCGAGGATCTGGTCCACCCGATGCGCGCCACCGACAATCGTTGCAAGAATCTGTTCGGTCATTGCCTCAGCCGAGAACTGCGATTCTATTCGTTCCAATTCACCGTGGATATACCTCTCCTCGATCTCCTCGAATTCATCCTCGCTCTTCGCCACGATGATGCCCGTTCCATAGGTATCGTATTCCGGCCTTCCGGCACGGCCAAAGACCTGCTTTACCCAGAAGACGGGCATTGGCTCAAGTCCTCGCCCGAGTGAGAAGAACTTATAATTCCGGATTAAGACCGTTTTGGCAGGCAGCGAGACCCCCATCGCCAGTGTTGGGGTGCAGCAGATCACTTTCAATGTCCGGTTCCTGAAGCTGTCTTCCAGTGCTCTCCGCTGCTCGGGGTGCAGCCACGAGTTGTGGTACGCGACGCCGCATCGCACCATATTCGCAAGGTCGTCCACACCGATCTCCACCTTCTCTGCGAGCGCATCGAGCTCCTCATTCCTTATCTGCAACTGCGCTGCGATTTTTCTCGCGAATGATGCCGCACCCCGTTTGGTATTGACAAAAACGAGGATTTGTGAACCCCGTTTCACCTCCTCCATCACACGCTCAATGATCTCACGATCATCCTTGGCGAGCATCACCTCCTCTTTCAAGGACACAGGTCGCCATTCTGAGGTAATCACGGATGCCTGCAGCCACTTTCCAAACTCCTCAACGTTTGAGATGGTCGCGGATAACCCAATGACCCGCGCCCCGGGGTTAAGGCTCATGAACCGTGCCATTGCACCTTCTAATCGCGGACCTCGTTTCTCCTCACCAATTACGTGCACCTCATCCACCACGACAACTGAGATCCTTCGTAACCAGGACGGCTTGAGCCGGGTGAGTGAATCCAGCTTTTCCAGTGTGAGAATGATGATATCATATCCTTCGAGGTATCGTGAAGAGCTTTCATAATCGCCCGTCGAGATCCCGACCTTTGCAACCGAGCTGTATCTCGCCTTAAAATTCTGATATTTCTCGTAGGCTAATGCATTGAGCGGCACGACATAGAGGCATTTCCCCGAGGCGGTTACGATCGACTTCAGCATCACCAATTCTGCCAGCAGCGTCTTACCACTCGCGGTAGGCGACGCAATGACAAAATTCCTGGTTGTAGTGAGTAAGCCTGCTTCTATTGCGGCTTCTTGCGGCGGATAAAGCTCTTTTATAACGCTATCGCCAAAAATAGCCGCAAGTTCGTCTCCCAAAGCTAAGTCCGCTATTCTCATTTCAGGTCATACCCGATCCAACGTCATGCTCTTCCGGTTGAGTCCGGAATCCGGACGAAGCACAGCTATAACTATATATACTCTACCATCTCTTCTTCAAGAAGATAAGGGTTCGGGTACATCACAAATGCCACGGAAACAGAAGGGAAAGAAGGGGCGGAAAACCAAATCTGCAGGAAGGTTCGGCGCGAGATATGGTCGAAAGATAAGGAAACTCGTTGCGGAGATCGAAGAGCAGACAAGAGCCTTGCATAAGTGCCCCAAATGCGAACGGAAGTCAGTAAGGAGAATCGGAACCGGGATATGGCGCTGTTCAAAATGCGGCTATACCTTCTCCGGTGGGACGTATATCCCCCGGACTCCGGTCGGAATCGCGGTAGAACGGGCAGTTAAACGATTGGTCGAACGAGAAGCAGGTGTGGAGAGCGAGCAAGAGACGGAAGCCGGAAGTATCGCTGAAGAGGGACGGTGAATACGCATTATGGGATACTATTGTTTACGCTGCAAGAGGCCTGTGGAGATACACAACACGGGATACCAGGGAGTGAGATGCCCTTACTGTGGCTATCGAGCATTGAGAAAGGAGCGCCCAACCGTAGTCGTGAAGAAGTTAAAGGCTCTGTAAGCTATTCTGAGCAAACGGCCAATGACGTTTGAAATAACATTTAACGCTGAATTTGAGCTCGAAGATGAGGTTGACATTGTAAAAACGATTTATGAGTCTATACAGGAGGAGCAGAAAGCAGAGATGATGGACGAGGATAAAAAGAGTGCCTCGCTCGAGATCTACTGTGACGGAACTAAATTGTGTATGCGGATAGATAGTAATGACATCATACGATTGCGAGCCGCGGTAAATACCTGGCTTCGACTCCTCAAAATAGCCGCAGAGATGACGCAGGTGGTGCGAGAATGCGATCCTCAGAAGTTCTAAATGGCATCCCCGCATTAGTGGTACTACTGCTCGGCGTCCTCATCCTGTTGGGCGTCATATGGGTGATCATTAAATTGCTGCCCTACCTCATCATGACACTGGGGATTTTAATTGCGATTCTCCTTGCGATCTATCTGCTCTGGAAGGTGTTGAGCTAGCATAGTAAGAGGCAGGATAAACCTTTTCTTGCCAAAGAAAGACCTTTTTCTTTGATTGATGAAAGAATCGATGAGCAGTGTGGACGTAGCAGCCATCATCACTGAACTCCAAGAGCTGGTTGGCGCACGATTTGTGAAAGCGTATCAGTCGGGAAACGAAGAGATACGGCTCAAGCTGCACCATAAAGAGAAAGGCTCGCTCGATTTGATTATCGAAGCGGGTAGACGAATCCATCTCACCAGATATAAGCATCCCTCGCCTCGAACGCCGTCCAACTTCGCGATGTTCGCCCGAAAGCATCTCGCTGGTGGGCGGATTGCCCGGATCCAGCAACTCGACTTTGACCGGATCGTGGAGATAACCATAGAACGGTGGGACAAAAAAATCAGATTGATCGCCGAGTTACTTCCGCGTGGGAACATCGTGCTCGTCGATGAAGATGGAGAGATCATGCTGCCCTTGCGGAGAATGAGCTTCGCGACACGCGAGATAAAGGTGCGGAAGAAATATGAGCCGCCACCATCACGAGCAAACCCGTTGACAATGAGCGAGCAGGAGTTGATGACGCTCTGCAGATCCGCCGCTCAAAATAAAGAGGTGGTCCGGGTTCTGGCATCCGAGTTGAGTTTTGGTGGTTTGTATGCAGAAGAGCTCTGTCAAAGAG
>RXIE01000131.1:3775-34074 GCA_004212135.1 Candidatus Methanophagales archaeon ANME-1-THS
CATAAGACGGCTCGAGAACTCACGGAACCGGATATAAAGGCGATTCGTGAGGCAATACATCTGCTCTTCGAGCCGATACGCGCACAGGACAAAACACGGCTGAAGGCGCACCTCGTCCTCGAAGCTGAGGAAAAAGTAGATCTGCTTCCATTCGAGCTGGAGGTTTATAAAGAAAAGGCAAAGGTCTTTTGCTCGTCCTTCAATGAGGCGGCCGATGAGTTCTTCACCATGCAACGGGCAGAACTACTCGAAGAGCAGGCAATGAGCGAACACGTGGCCGAGATCGGGAAGTATGAACGGATTTTGGAGGAGCAAACTGAGGCACTTCACCAATTCGAGCACAAAGAAGAGGAATGCATACGCAAGGGTGAGTTGATCTACGCACGGTATACCGAGCTCGAAGCGATGCTCCGGGACGTGGATAAAAGACGGAAAAAGGTCATGCTGAACCTACCTGATACCGAACTGTCGCTTGAGATTGATACCTCGATCTCATTGTATCAAAATGCGAGCGGGTATTACGAGCGTGCAAAAATCTTCAGGAAGAAACGAGAGGGAGTGGAGCGTGCGATCCAGGAGACGAGGGAGAAGATAAAGGCAGAACAGGAGAAGGAGTGGAAACGGGAGAAAGAACTCGTTCCCGAGAAGAAGGAGGTCAAGCACGAGAAGGAGGCGTGGTACGAGAAGTTCAGATGGTTTGAGACCTCAGATGGCGTTCTAGTGATTGGTGGGAAGGATGCAACGACCAATGAGCTGCTGGTGAAGAGATATATGGCATCCAACGACCTCTTTTGCCATACACAGGCCGAGGGAGCGCCCGTGGCGATCGCGAAGACGGGCGGTAAAGATCTCTCCGAAGAGAGTCTCAAGGAGCTCGTGCAATTCGCCGCATCATATTCCAATCTCTGGAAATTCGGGTTCTACGAGGGGGAATGCTACTGCGTTGCCGGCGAGCAGGTGAGTAAGACACCGCCATCGGGCGAATATCTCAGGAAAGGAAGCTTTATGGTACGCGGCAAACGGCAGTATTTCAAAACGGCATTAGGGGTGTGTATCGGTATAAAAAAGAAGATGCTGGTCGCATGCCCCTCCACCGCAGCGCAAAAGGAGCTGCTGGACATATATGTCGAGCTCGAGCCGGGAGGCGATTTAGAGAAGAACGAGCTCGCAAAGGAGATTGTAAAGATCTTCGGTGATCATGCGAAAGCGGAAAAGAACGAGGAAATTGAGCGTATCGTTACGTATGAGAAAGTTCTCAAGTATCTACCGCCGGGTAAGTCGAGGATAAAAGCGGTATATCCACACGGTTAGCTATCTGCTATCCCGCTCTTTGGTGCGGAGAAGATGCCTTCGCTTCATCGCTTCTTCGGATATGCCCGCTCACTACCCTCATTCGAAAAACGTTGTTTTTCGCCTGAATTTGGGCTAATGAAAAAGAGAAGCGAAAGAACAGTATCGAACTATCAGATTCGGTTTTGTCTGAAACCAGAGCTACATGAACGATTATAAACGGTTATGCGAACGATTCGTTCTGTTTCACTTTTTTATATCGTTCAAAACGAGGTTCGAGTCGAGGTAAAGGAAATGGAACGAAGAAAAGGAAAGATATGGTGTGCGGGCATGGTGGCGCTGCTGTTGATCAGCCTCGTTGGGTCTGGAGTTGCGGTCTCGCCGCACGTACCGCAAGGAGATGCGGCGGATAGTGGATCGAAGGGGCAATTGCAGGGCCAGGGACAGCAGGAACAGATGGAACAGGAAACACAGAACACGGGCGAAGATACAGCGATTCAAATGCAACAGCGAGAGGAAGTGAGAGCACAAAAGCTCAGCGAGGTGCGAGTGCGGATTGAACAGAGAGAGCAAGAGATGGTCCAAGAGATGCAATCGTTGGGAGAAGAGCAGCAACTGGTCTATCAAAATCAAAATCAGGTGAGATTAGCCGTCCATTCGTTGCTTGCTATGGAGGATCTGGTAGGTAGTATTGGCCCCCAAGTCTCCCAAATCGCAAGAGAATTTAACAATTCGGTGCACGCAACGATACGAGCAGAAGAGCAGATACAGTCAAGAAATCGGATCACACGATTATTCATCGGGGGCGATGAAGATGCAGCACAGGAGATAGAACAGCAGGTGATCCAAAACCAAGAAAGAATTCGGCAGCTTCAACAGTTGATACAGGCATGTGAGTGCGACGAGGAGATAAGAGCGATGTTGCAGGAACAAGTACAGGCTATGGAGCAGGAACAAACGAGATTACAAGAGGTCGCACGCCAGGAGAAGAATCAAAAGGGAATATTCGGCTGGTTGTGGAAATAACGTAGAAGAGAGACCAAAGGCAGTCAAGGGAAATGTCAGGCAATTATAATGCGTATTATGAACGACCGGGCTATGCTAAAAAAGAAGAATGGAGAAGATGTAAACTGCACGAGATTCTCAGTGATCCTGCATTTATGGGTAAGACCATCAAGTTGGGCGGTATGGTCTTCGAAGTGAAAGGTGTAAGCAAGACCTTAGTCTGGGCTGGTCAGAACGCACCCGAAGGGGGATTTATACCCCACGAGCCTAATGATATGCATGAGAAACACCGAAGAAGAGTTCAAAAAGAAGCTAACGCCCGAGGAGTATCATATCCTAAGGGAACGAGGTACTGAACCTGGTTTTAGCGGCAAATATACTAACCATAAGGCACGAGGAGTCTATTATTGCAAAGCCTGTGGTAATAAGCTCTTTGAATCAGATACGAAATTCGATGCGAAGAGCGGCTGGCCGAGTTTCTTTGAGGTCGTTCACAATGCCGTTGAGTTGAAGCCGGACAATCGATTCAATGAGGAACGGACCGAGGTGGTATGTGCGAAATGCGGCAGTCACCTGGGCCATCTCTTTGATGACGGACCAGAACCAACGGGCAAGAGATACTGCATTAACTCGTTAGCACTGGATTTTAAGGAGCATTGAGAGCATCGGACGGCACGCAAAGCACAGATATCGCTCAACAGCTTCTCTGAGTGTTCTGGTTCGTATCCGTGAGCGGAAAGGGCATTTATATACCTTGAACTCCTTGGTAAAAGAAGATATACGGGATAGCTATGGTGGTGCCAAGCTGGTGGAGAGGTGATAAGGTGTGAAGCGACTGCTGATCTTGAGCCTTCTGTTCATGCTGCTTCTACCTCATGCCCAGGCACTCCAGATGCTTTCCGGAGATCAGGTATCGGTCGATTCGGCCATAGAAGATGATCTGTTCGCCGCGGGCAATACCGTGACGCTGAATGCTCCGGTTGCGGGCGCGGTACTTGCAGGTGGTAATATTACGGTCAACGCCCCGATAAGCGGCGATCTTTTTGCTTTGGGTGGCCACATAGTCGTAAATGCAGACGTTGGGGGCAAAATTGTAGCCGCGGGTGGCGAGATAGAGGTAACCAGTGCAACAAAAAATGCGGTCATCGCGGGAGGAACGGTTACCATTCACCCGGATACCGTTATTAGCCGGGATGCAGTTATCGCCGGTGGGACGGTTACCAATGCCGGCCGGATCATCGGGAACTTAACGGTAAGAGCCGAAAATTTCTATAATACGGGAAGCGCAGGCAGTGTGGATTTTAAGCAAACCGAGGGCTTACGAGGTTTCAGAACCCGTGTCCAAGCACTCAAGGACATAATTTATCTGCTCATGACCGTCGGATTCCTTATACTCGGTATCATTGTGCTCAAGGTATTCCCCGCACCATTCTTTATCGTCGAAGAGGAAGTAAGGAAATCTCCGCTGAAGAATACCTTGGTCGGATTTGTTCTTATCATCGCCTCGGTCATCCTGATAATCCTGATTGCAGTGACCATAGTCGGTTTTCCCGTTGCCTTCATTATGGGAATGCTTCTTCTCATCGCATTGATGCTTTCCAGTCTCTTTGTGTCATTCGCGCTTGGTAGAAAGATTATGGATCTGTGTAACGTTAAGACCAATGATCTGCTGATTTTTATTCTGGGCTATGTCGTTTTGCGTCTCCTCTTCCTAATTCCTTATGCCGGGTGGTTCATACGCATTGGAGCGATTAGTTTGGGATTTGGCGCGATTATGTATGCGGTCTATAAGCACCGGCCGGGTATGACGACCCCTCGTGCCGTATCGAGCACTCCGTGATGAGCCTTAAGGATTACCCAAAGACCCGGGATGATACTGCAGTGTCATAGTCTACTGTAAAACCGACGTAACTGACTGGATCTTCTGCTTTATACTCCCCGTTTTATCCCGCCGCTCATCGATTTTTAAGGTGGTAACAACACGTACCGCACCCAGTTCGAAGACCGATTCATGGACTGCTTTGAAGGCTTTTAAAATGAGTGAGAGATCTTCTGCCTCGAATATCGTGCTCATAGCCGTAACCGCCGGCATCAACCCTAATTTTCTCAGTTCTTCCACTGCTCGTGCTACGTACAACCCCACGCCTGGCGTTTTTGTCCCGATCGGGATAACAGTAATTTCAGCGATTATCATTTCATGCTATTTCTTTATTCCTTTGAGTATAAACAAACTTGCATACCGCTTATCTTGAGTATCAACGACTAGCCCACTAGATAGATAAGAGCGGTTATTAGCAAAGCCACTGCGCCCAGTACAATGCCTCCGATCGTATAGCATCGATAACCTGCTGCGGGAGTCATCTCAGCAAGCTCGATTACGGCCCAGAAATACGCGTCATTCGCATGCGAGACCAGGAACGTCCCGGACGCCATGGACATCAGTACCAGTTCAAGGGGCAACCCGAGCTCAGGGAGAGTAGGTTGAATGATACTGGGCGCAATCAAGAACGTGACGAGCCGCGAGCCCTGCACACTCTGGATTGCAACAGCCACCATAAAAGGAACGAGTAATGCGGGCATGCCTGACCGTACAATCACTGCACCGATCTCCTGCCCGACGCCGGTTATTGCGAGCGTAGAGGCAAGCGCACCGCCAGAACAGAGGACCATGAGTATCCCACCGCCTTTTTTGACCGCTTCTCTCGTCCAGGTATTGATCGTATCCCGTCCAGAGCCCTGCGCAGCGATCAATACGAGGAAGACGCCGATCAATAACGCGACGTTTGGGTCGCCCGCGAAATTCAGCACTGGAATCGGGTAGAGGAGACTCAAGAAGATGAGGAGGAGTGGAACGATGATAGGCGGATATGCCTGTAGTCTGCTCGTTCGCTTTCCTTGCTTTGCTACCACGTCTGGCGGAACGGGACCGAGCTGGCAAAACCGCTTCGCATAGAGATAGCCCGCCATCGAAGTGGGGATTGCAATGAAAAGTCCCAGCAGAACAATATCACGTCCCACGATGCCGAGCTCGACCGCCGCGGAATACACGCCCGGTGCGGGATAGATAAGCTCGTATGACGCGAGTGTGCCGAGACTGAGCGAAGCTGCAGCCACCCCGATCGGTATCTTCAGCTTAGAAGCAATCGCTCGTGCGATTGGTATGAAAATCACGTAGGCTAAGATGCAGCACATTACCGGGATTGCCACGATGAACCCGAGCAGATTCAATGCGAGAATCGGCTCTTTTGATAACCGGATAATATCATCGGCGATCACCGCAATCCCACCAATCCCATCCAGGACTATGCCAATGATACTCCCGCAGACAATGATGATGCCAAACTGGTAGATCACCCGCTCCATACCCGTTAAAATGGCTTGGAGGCCCTCGAACGGTTTTGCCGCTAAAAGGGCAACGAGGAGCGATACACTCAGCAGACTCAGAAAAGGGTTAAACCGGAACAGAGCGGTCAATACCAGAATGAGCAGCAGGGCGAGCAGAAATATGAGCAGAGGCGTCATCTATTCTTACTATCAGTAGCCTCAGGGCTTAAATAGCCGAGGGGGAAAAAAACCTTATTTATACCAGCTTATAAGAAATAACGTAGACCATACTCACCCCATTGGGAGAAAGATCGCAAGGGACAAGAGAGATGACTGGAGAAAAATTGAAAGGTGCAGAAATCGTTGTAGAGGAGCTGAAGCATGAAGGTGTTGAAGTGGCTTTCGGAATACCCGGAGGCGTTTTGTTAGATTTATACGATGTGCTCTATCAGGATGATGCCCTACGACATATATTGATGAGGCATGAGCAGTGTGCAGCACATGCGGCCGACGGCTATGCACGGGTATCAGGAAAAGCAGGCGTTTGCATCGCCACTTCTGGCCCCGGTGCGACGAATCTCGTTACCGGACTGACCAATGCGAACATGGATTCTTCTCCTGTTGTGGCACTCACTGGACAGGTCCCGACGGCCGCAATAGGCAGCAATGCATTCCAGGAAGCAAGCACCTTTACCATTACCATGCCCGTCACGAAGCATAACTTCCTCGTCACGAGAACAGAAGATCTACCCAAGATCATCCACAATGCATTTCATATCGCGACGACCGGCCGGAAGGGAGTGGTTTTAATCGACCTGCCAAAGGATGTCCTCGCAACCCGAGTGCATGTGGAGTTGCATCCAAAAGAGACCTTCGCGAGCTATAAACCAAAGATCAAACCGAACCCGATACAGGTCAAGAAAGCAGTAGAGGCCCTGGTCAATGCGGAGCGACCTCTTATCTTGGCCGGTGGTGGTGTTATCAGCTCTGAGGCGACCGAGGAGCTCCGGTATTTGGCTGAATTCCTCGGCGCTCCAGTTGTCACCACCCTCATGGGTAAAGGATCTATCCCGGAGAATCACCCGTTCTCCCTTGGCATGGCCGGGATGCACGGGCGACTCTATGCAAACCGGGCGATTTGTGAATGCGATGCGCTCCTTGCTGTAGGAACGCGGTTCAGCGACCGATTAACTGGCTGGCAATTGGATCAGTTCGCCCCTGAAGCGACCCTGATCCATGTGGATGTCGATGCGGCTGAGATAAATAAGAACATACAGGTCGATATACCGATTGTGGGTGATGCGAAGCTTGCACTTCAGGAGCTCATCAAATGGCTGGAGAAGAAGAGAGCAACGGATATGGGGAGCAATGTGTGGGTACAGCGGATCAAAGCGATGCATTCGGCGTGCGAAGCATGCATACGAGACGTACAGAGAGAAGGGGCTTCGCTCTCAAATATGATCATCAAAGAGCTCAGTAGAATTTTGGATGACGAGGTGATCATCACGACGGAAGTGGGGCAGTGTCAGATGTTTGCCGCGCACTATTACCTCACCAAGAAACCTCGGACGTTTATATCATCCGGCGGGCTCGGTACAATGGGATTCGGATTCCCCGCAGCGATCGGAGCAAAGGTCGCGGCACCGGATAAGAGAGTCGTGGACCTCGCGGGTGATGGCAGTTTCCTGATGACGTGCCATGATCTCGCGACCTGCGTGGAGAACGATATACCCGTGGTAGTATGTATCTTTCATAACTGTTATTTGGGCATGGTGCGGCAGTGGCAGGAGCTCTTCTTTGATAAGAAATACTCGGGTACCAGGTTGGGCACTACACCGGATTTTGTGAAGTTGGCCGAAGCATTTGGCTGCTATGGAGAGCGAGTTGAGAAGCCTGGGGAGTTGAAAGACGCGCTCGATCATGCGTTCGAGTCTGGTAAACCTGCGGTTATCGATATGATCGTGGGTCAGGAGGACAAGATATTGCCCATGATACCACCAGGTGGGAGCGTAATAGGAATGATAGGAACGGAACAATGCAAACTCATATAATCTCGTTACTGGTGGAGGACCATCCCGGAGTACTGACAAGAATGTCGGGCATGTTCACGATGCGAGGGATCAACATCACCTCACTCACCGTCTCACCCTGCGAGAAGGAAGGATTATCCCGGATGACCGTAGCGATCGATGGCTCGGAGCAAGAGTTAGAGCAGGTGAGGAAGCAGCTCAGCAATCTTATTGAAGTGGTAAAAGTGGTCGATCTGAAGGAGGATGAAGCGATTGTCCGTGATTTATGCCTTATGAAGGTCCATGTAAAGGATTCGAATGCCCGGTCTGAGGTAATGCAGCTCGCGGAATCCTACGGAGCGAAGATAGCCGATGCGATGCTGGATTCGGTGATACTCGAACTCACGGGTGAGCCGAAAAAGATAGACCGGTTTGTCGAGTTGATGAAACATTTTGGTATCAAGCAATTGTTCAGGACTGGAGTTACCGCGATAGGGAGAGGTGTGGCCGGCGGAATAGAACGATAGCGAGGATCGCGAACCGGGCGTTTGAGGATTCCGTCGGTATACGATAAAATACGCGTGGAACAGCCAAAAACAACAAATTCACACAGGTCGGATAGCCGCCACTAATTTGACGTGAACAAGCAAGATTTATAAAGAACGTACAAGTACTTCTAATGGGGGCCGATACCATGAAGATATTGCATGATGAGGATGTAGATGACCGCATCTTGAAGGATAAGATTGTAGCTGTCATAGGGTATGGAGCGCAGGGTAATGCTCAGGCGAACTGTTTGCGTGATTCGGGATTCAAGGTGATTATAGGCGAGACGGAGATACTGGGTGGTAAGCCTAATCCAAGCTGGAAGAAGGCAAAAGAGGATGGATTTGCAGTGATGCCGATCGACGAAGCGGCTCAAAAGGGCGATATTGTGCATATCCTCCTCCCTGATGAGGTTCAGGCTGAGGTCTATGAGAACCAGATAAAGCAGCACATGAAAGCGGGAAAGACCCTGTGCTTCTCTCACGGGTTTAATATCTGCTTCAAGCGAATTGTTCCGCCTGCGGAGGTCGATGTGATCATGGTTGCTCCCAAAGCACCAGGAACCGAGGAACGAAGAGCATATTTAGAAGGCTTTGGAGTCCCAGGCCTCGTTGCCGTTAAACAAAATCCATCCGGTCATGCACGCGAGGTTGCATTAGCCATGACCAAGGCGATGCACTGGACAAAAGCGGGCATCCTCGAATGCACGTTTGAACAGGAGACCTATGAGGATCTATTTGGCGAGCAGTGCGTCTTATGTGGAGGACTGGTCGAATTAATGAAGAACGGCTTTGAAGTCCTAGTAGAAGCGGGTTACCCGCCGGAGATGGCGTATTTCGAGTGCGTCCACGAGATGAAACTCATTGTTGACCTCGTCTGGCAGGGTGGTATCAAACGAATGGCCGAGGTGATCTCGAATACCGCGGAATACGGCATGTGGGCAGTCGGCCATACAATAATCGGACCTGAGGTGAAGGCGAAGATGAAAGAGGCTTTAAAAAGGGTTGAAAACGGCGAGTTCGCTCAACAATGGGTTGAAGAATACAAACGGGGAATCCCGTTCTTGAAGGCGAGCAGAGAGAAGATAGGAAAGCACCAGATCGAGACCGTGGGTGAAGAGATACGAAAACTCTTCAAGAAGTAAGTAGTCCGAGATTGTTCCAAGATGCCTAACCTCTCGTTCTTGACGCAGGTACCAACAAAGATCGTTCTGGTAGGCCTGAATTACAAAGACCATGCGAAAGAGCTGGGTATGCCGATACCCGACGAACCGATTTTATTTTTAAAGCCACCGACCGCCTTAATCGGGCCAGAAGAGCATATTCGGTACCCCTCACAATCGACCCGGGTTGATTACGAAGCGGAACTGGCGGTAATCATGAAGGATTCCTGCAAGGACCTGGAACCAGAAGAGGTTATGGACCATGTTGAGGGCTTTACCTGCTTAAATGATGTCACCGCGCGAGATATCCAAAAGAAAGAGGTGCAATGGACCAGGGCAAAGAGCTTTGATACCTTCTGCCCGATTGGGCCTCGCATCGTTGACACTATTGACCCGAACCGGGTAACCATTCAAAGTTATCTCAATGGCGAACTAAAACAAGATTCTCATACGTCCAATTTTATTTTTACCACCGAGGAATTGATTTCGTTCATCTCGCATGTCATGACCTTACTGCCGGGCGATATTATTGCAACAGGAACGCCAAGTGGGGTCGGCGCTCTGAATATAGGAGATACTATAGATATAGTGATCGAGCATATTGGAACGTTACGAAACTATGTAACGTAAGCACGGCCCCTTACCCTGTCTTCTGGTTCAGCATGTTCTTTCTGATGCACAGTCCGAACCGGGTAGACGGGAAGATACCGAAGAAGATTCAAGAAGCACCTTCGCGCTGGTATGCCCTTTACGGCCATCGCATTTGCAAAATTTTTCACCGCCCGTACCTCTTCATTCTCGCTCCTCGCTCTCTGTTTTGGATATTCTTCTTGCGCTCCCGGTAGGGAATCACGATCACGGTAAAAATTACGGCAACAATGAATGCGGTGGCAATGAACCAGCCCAGTCCTAAAAACCAGAGAATTAAGAGCTGTAAGGCCGAGATCAGTATCATGATGAGTATCCATACTGCTACCTCTCTTCTCTCCTCTAATGATCGTTCGCTCATTCTCCACTTGACCATAAAAGAAGTAGAATAAAAAGAGCAGCTCGAAAAGGCGGATCCATGCTTCGTTCACCGACGATGCTGATGAGAATGCGGAGCCTTAACCTTATCTATCACTTATTGTAATTTTTCTTTAAGTCATCGCAAATTTTTACACCTGAAATAATCTTACTGAACTTGAAGCCAGCATAGTGCTGATGATCCGCGTCTGAATCGGAGCTCCACGCTCATTGAGGTGTGATTCTGATGCACGAATATCCAAAACAGAGAGCGGTTGGCAGATTGATGGAACCCGAATTTAAAAAACGAACGGACCCCATAATCAGGGCATGCTCGCAGCTTAAAATGGTTACGAGATGGGATGAATGGGGTTACCACACCAGCTCTATACTGGTATTAAGCATCCTCTACTTCAATCTCAACACGCTCGACTTTGTCATCACCACATGGGCATTAGCACACTGCGACCATGTCTGGGAACTCAACCCCTTTTTTCAGCACCCGTTCTTCGCGCTTATGAAACCATTCGTGCCTGTTTACATCCTTCTGCTTTACTTCTCAGTATATCTCGTGAGCAAGTCTGAGCAGGATAGGAGGAGCGTAGGGAGATATGGTCTGGGGTGCATGATGCTGCTGGTAATCATCTACGATCTTATCTGTCTCAATAACCTTATGGTGGTGTATCTTGCTATTTTTGGTTAGGCATCTACTGCCGCATGGTATGGACGCTCAAACGTGGAACGACACAAGATTTGTTTCTGGTTCTTTCAGTAAATTTTCAGATATGACGAACAAAAATTTCAGTAGATTAGAAGAGAGTTGAACCAGGGTATACACTCAGAGTTCCTGAATCTAAGCTTTATTAGCAATTGAAATTTAATTTAAAGCGATGAAAAAGCTTATAAAGGATAAAGGAGGATAGTAGTATGGCGACGTCTCCTATACGGTCCACGAGGAGGGGGAAAGATCTCCCCTCTATTTTTTCTGGGCTGCTTTTCCGCGATCTCACTTATGAGCCTACGTAAAGCGGATATTCCTCCATAAACCATGACCCCAACTCTTCTTTTATCATCTCCGCTGCCTCATCAACCAGCTCATAATCGTAATTCACCTCACTCTGAAGCAGTTTCATCAACTCCTTGATCACGCGTGTCACGAGTGTGAGATCGATGAGCTGCATGGAGACGCTGTTGTCTGCACACCTGTACTCAGCCAACTTCCTACGGGACAGCTTAGTGGTTTTCATGGTGCACTTAAAGCTTATGTTTGAGCTCTGAAATCACATGCTCCCGCTTCCCGTCCACCCAGTATCTCCTCAGTGCCTTTCCCCTTAACTTCGGATCTTCCGATATCTCATACTTGCTGAGCACGAACCCGTATTCTTCCAGGGTAAGCAGATGGTACGAAACGAGTCGTCTTTCTTCTCCCAGCGCTTTGGCTAGCTCATTTATATGCATCGGCTTCTCCGCAAGCAACTCTACTATCCTGAACCTTAGCGGATGCAGGAGTACATATGCATCCTCTACCACCCTATCCTCGAGTTTCATGCTTCTTCATCATCAAATACGGCTTTTATAGTGAACGGATTGGAATGTTGCTTAGCTCTGGCAATAGGGTTCCTCACCTGAACAAGCCGCGGTTTACACGCCCCCAAAAGCCATTCTCAACGCCTGTTTGGCTTCGGGCATGAAAAGCTGACGGGAGTAGAAAACATCACTATCATGCAGGTGCACGCGAGTGCCAGCCTCGCCCTTAACGGCGATCGCAGCATCCCAAAGGGTGAGCGAAGGGACCGTGAAGCGAAGCACGCGCGTTCAGTATGATCAGGTAGTCATCCGTGCTTTACTTCTTCAAGCTCTCCAGGTACCGATCGATGTGAATCGCTGGTAGTGTCTGTAGTGTCATTAAACCTTCCGCAGTCATTTCAATCGCTAACCTCAAGATGAGTTCGTCACTTTCCGCCTTCAAAAGGGTCACGAAATCATAGGGACCGAAGACAGCATACTGGCTTAATATTGCTGCATCCATACTTTCGATCTTCTCATTGATCTCAGTGATCTTCTCTGGATGGTCTCTCACCACCTTTCTACCCTTTTCCGTGAGTGCTGCCAGTAGCACATATACACCCATTTTTAGTCACCCCGTTCAAGCAATAGTGTGCTCAGACTTAAAACTTTCGCTATTTTCCCGATCGCATAGTATTTTGCTATTTCGCCGTTTTGAGGGCCCGCCGTCAACAATTGCGGTCCCGCCGCTCGTCCGCTATCCACGTCGACATTTCAACTCCGCGTGAGGTGTACGAACAGGAGCTGCCCTTAGTTCGTGGCTGCTTCCGGTTCAGGGTTCTCTGCCCTTTTCGGATGCGCGCGAGAAGAAAAGAAGGCGATAAATCATGCGTAACAGGATGGACAAAAGAAGGCTTTTATATATGAAGCATCTTAGTTTGAACAAGATTCTCGAAAAGAGAATTCCGCGAATGAGGTGGAAAAAAGATGTACGAAAGGCGGGGACGCAGGTTTGATAGACCACCACGCGAAATGCACACGGTAATCTGTGCGGATTGCGGAAAAGAGACACAAGTCCCTTTTAAACCGGATGGCAGCAGACCTGTTTATTGCCCTGAATGCTACCAAAAGCATCGTAAGAGGTAAGGTTGAGAGGAAGATTGGAGTCTTAATCGTGTACTCTCATTTTTTATTTTTTATCACCATGCTCACGACTGCGGTGCTCTCAACGTCTCGAATGTTGGTAGTGGGATTGAAGAAGGCAGGGGTACCTAAGGATGGGAACACAAACCCCTAAGAGTGTCTTCTCTGAGCTGTTGTTCGAGTATCATGCGGTGGAAAAGAAGAGACTCATCCTATCGCTCTCGATCACCGCAACGGTAATGGTTATTGAGTTTATAGGCGGCATTCTCACCAACAGCATTGCGCTGATCAGCGATGCAGGGCATATGTTCACTCACTCCTTTGCTCTTAGTATAAGCCTGATCGCTCTATTCATTACCTGTAAACCACCCTGCCACCATCGGACGTTTGGCTTGTATCGAGCTGAGATCTTAGCGGCATTCATCAACGGCCTGTTTCTCCTCCTCGTGGTCGTCGTCATCATCTTTGAGGCGGTGAAGAGGATTATCGAGCCGCGAGTGGTTCTCGGTCTTCAGATGCTCCTGATTGCGCTCATCGGGCTTGCGGTCAACGTAGCAAGTATCCTCATACTCCGTGGCGTTAAAGCGGATCTCAATATCAGAAGCGTGTTTTATCACCTGATCGGTGATGCCGCTTCCTCGCTCGGGGTCGTCGCCGCAGCGATCGTCATATTCTACACCGCATGGACGATCATTGACCCGCTCGTCAGCCTCGGGATATCCGCGCTCATACTCTTCTGGGCATGGGGGATATTGAAAGAATCAACACTGGTCTTGCTGGAGATGGCGCCAGCTGGATTGAACATCGAGATCATCGGGAATGACTTGAAGTCCGTATTCCCTGAGATTGAGGACCTTTATAACGTGCATCTCTGGGCAATTACACCAGATATGCTCGTCTTCTCGGCCCACGTCAAAGTACCGAATGACATGTCATTGGCTCATCAGGACAAACTCCAGGCAACCATCGCTCAATACCTGGCCGAGAAGTATAACATTATAGAATCAACGATTCAAATGGCATCTGAATACGAAGCTGAAGTCTGCCGGATCCCAAACCTTCGCCGATCCTAGACCTCGGATCGAATTACCACGCAGCTTCCACAAGAGTCTCAAGGTGCGGCGAGGTTAGCCTTTTCTCCGTTCCAGCATCACTTTAATCTTCTTTAATCGCGTGAAATTCTCTCGTTCCATCTCTTCTAATCGCATCTGTATGTATTTCCTCGTCGCTTTTAAACGTGGAATCAGCACGTATTCAAGCGCATTGACCCTCCTTTTTGTCTTCTCCACCTCGCCTGCGAGATTCCGAACCGCTTCCTCGAGTTCTGCAAGCTTGATTATCTTCACCAGCGCTTCTTCAAACCGTTGCGCACAACTATCCACCGCCGCGGACGAATCAATGAACCCATATCCCCGTTCGGTAACCATCCTCGCCAGATCGCCCGGCAATTCCAGGATCGGCACACTCACACCCATTATGCTCCTCGAAGAGAAATCCAGCGGGATTTCGTAGGTGGTCATCAAGGATAATTGCCGTACGTTCTCGACGCCGAGCTGCGCTTGCGCGATGATCAAATAATCAAACGCCTCTTTGAGCTTAGCTTCAACCTCCTTCCGCGCGTTCCTCACCTCGCTCACCACGTCCAAGAATTCCGCAATCAACGCATCCCTCTTCTCACGCAGCAGATCATGCCCTTTCTCCGCCAATCGTTCTCTTCTGCGCAGCCACAGTAATTCCATCCTCGTCGGGCTTACCCCTTCGATTATCTCCGGCATGTTCCACCCACTATATAGGCTTCATGGTACACAAAAAGGTAGTGGTATTTAACCTGAAGCTTATCTTCCCAATCCAACGCCCTTATCGACCAGGTAAATACCATCTTGGAAGACGCGGGGGTCATACCCTTTTATCCTCGTCGTCTGTTCGATATTTGTCGCAGTCTGCCCAGCCGCTTCCTTATCTATTCCTGAAACGATAATCTCCTTCCCTCTTATTTCCACGTTCACACCCTCGACGATCCTTGCCAGCCGCGGCTTTCGTTCGCCCAGGAAATTCGAAACGGTGACCGCATCGCCCTCCTTTGTCACCGCGACCTGCATGGGGAAATGAGCATATACAATCGCCAATTTATAGAAAAAACCAGCCCTCACACCGTTAATCATGTTCCTGATGTGTGATGCGTACGTCCCTGCAATGGCTCGAATCTTCTTCCGCGGTGAATCGCTGATAATAACGACCTCATTACCCGCATCTCCGTGCTCGAGCTGGATACGTACCCCGGGATACCATAACTCTCGCTCTATCGTCCCCTTGGGACCTTCCACTCTTACCTTCGGTCCACTGAGTGTAACATTCGTACCTTCCGGGATGGTTATACGAATGCTCACGCCCTCCTCCTTCCCCGTCGTACTGCTCATCTTCGAATACCACCTTTATTTAGTAGAGTAAAAAAAGCATCCGTCTTATATAAATTTTGAATTACCTCAATGACTAACTCGTTCGAGTGAGCTGGGCTTGAAATCGCATAAGGTTAAGATAACCGAGGGTGATCTAAATAGTTTACATGGATGAGGAAGGTGACGGTGAGAAGAGAAAGGATTAAGGACCTCAGGAAAGAGGAGTGGGCGAGCATTCAAGCTGAAAAGGATCTCGCGGCGGTTATGCCCCGTGTACGAGAGATTATAGCCGGGGTGAAAGACCGGGGAGACGCGGCACTGCGCGAATATACCGAACGATTTGACCGGGTGAAACTGAAGGAGCTTGAAGTGAAGCCCGAGGAGATTGAGGCTGCACGAAGCTCGGTAGATGAACTCACGCTCAGGTCTATTGAAGCAGCATCGAGAGCGATAAAGAGGTTCCATTACCGGCAGAAGAGACGAGCATGGGGAGAAGAGTTCAGTGAAGGTATCTTCCTCGGCGAGCTGTTTGTGCCGTTTGAGCTGGTCGGCGCCTATGTGCCCGCATCGTATTTCAGCAGCGCGTTGATGTGCGTCATTCCTGCTGTGATAGCGGGAGTACGCGAGATCATCGTCTGCACACCACCACGAACGGATGGAACGATAGACCCGCGGACCTTAGTAGCCGCTGAACTCGCGGGTGCAACGCGAATATTCAAGGCAGGTGGCGCTCAGGCGATAGCTGCGCTCGCGTTGGGGACTGAGACGATCCCGAAAGTGCAGAAGATCGTGGGTCCCGGGAATGTATACGTAACCGCGGCGAAGCTCGTAGCCCGTGAGGAAGGTGTGGAAATCGATTTCCCTGCCGGGCCATCAGAGGTCTTGATAATCGGAGATGAAACGGCGAATCCCGCCTTCATTGCTGCGGATATGCTGGCTCAGGCGGAGCATGGCGAGAAATCGCAGGCAGTTCTTCTGACCACATCAGCAAATTTAGCGGCAGAAGTGGAGCGAATAATCATAGCCGAGGCAGGTCAAGCGCGCGGCGCACAGTTCCGGATATTAACTGCTGAGAGTCTGGACGAGTGCATGGAATTTGCCAATGCGTATGCGCCGGAGCATCTCGAACTCATGGTCCGCGAGCCGATGGACAGATTGAAACGCATAAGAAATGCAGGGTCCGTCTTCATCGGCAATTATTCGCCGGTCGCGGCGGGCGATTATGCAACGGGTGCAAATCACGTGCTTCCCACTGCGGGCTATGCAAAACTCTTCACAGGGCTCGATGTTGACCACTTCATGCATCGGATTACCATACAATGGCTGGATAAAGGAGGGTTAGAGAAGATCAGAGAAACCGTGGTGAGGTTGAGTACCGCGGAAGGTATGGAACGGCATGCGCAGTCAATCGAAAAGCGGTTTTTGGACTGATCCCCGGAACTGAACGGTATCGCCAGATACCGCAAAGGATGCTCTCCCGGCTGTGTTCATACTCAGAAGGGAGCCAATCAATAAAGTATAATTTCATGAAATCATTTACCACTGATAGACCACGCACTGAATAGCGTGATGGGGTAAGATGCTCTCAAAAAGATTGGGTGGAATAGAAGAGTCGGCGACCATAAAGATGGGCCATTTAGCGAAGCAATTGGAGGACGAGGGCAAGGAAGTCCTGAACTTCTCGCTCGGCGAACCGGACTTCAAGACCCCGAGCCACATCTGCGACGCGGCGAAGAAGGCACTGGATCTCGGCTACACGCACTATACAAGCAGCGCGGGCATCACGGAACTACGGGAAGCGATCGCGACGAAGCTGAGGAAAGAGAATAAGGTTGAGGTGAACGCCGACGATGTCATCGTAACGCCGGGTGGAAAGCAGGCGATCTATGAGGTGATGATGAGCCTTTTAGACGAAGGTGATGAGGTTCTTCTGCTTGATCCCGCATGGGTCTCATTCGAGGCGGTGATAAAAATAGCAGGTGGAAGACCGAGATGGGTGAAGAGGTTGGAAGAGCGTGTGAATTACAGGGCGCTGGAGTCTGCGGTATCAAAGAAGACGAAGATGATCGTCATGAATTCGCCCAATAACCCTGTGGGGTATGTATTGAGCGAGAACGAGCTACAAGAAATCGCGGAATTGGCTCGTGAGCATAACCTCTTCGTGCTCTCGGACGAGATCTATGAGAAGATTATATACGAACGAAATCATGTGAGTATCGCTTCGCTTGATGGTATGCAGGAGCGAACGATACTTATCAACGGGTTCTCGAAGACCTATGCAATGACCGGCTGGCGAATCGGGTATGCGGCTGCACCCGCTGAGATACTCAGAGGGATGTTACGCATACAGCAGCACTCAGTAACCTGTGCATCGTCTATTTCACAATACGCCGCTTTAGCCGGGCTTGTAAACTCGCAGGACTGTGTAAAGGAGATGGTCGCGGAGTTCAAAAAGAGGCGAGATGTTATTGTGAGCCGGCTTAATGGCATAGGACTGCCATGCTTGAACCCGGAAGGTGCCTTTTATGTCTTTGCAAACACCGCGAGATACGGTAACGGTGTCGAGTTCACCGAGCGGCTGCTCAAAGAGGCATTTATCATTGTGACGCCGGGCTCAGCATTTGGAGACGCGGGTACCGATTACGTGCGGTTTTCATACGCCACATCAATGCAGAAGATTATCGAGGGGATGGACAGGATAGAGGAAATGCTCAGCTAAATGAGTTTTTCGTTTCCAATTTCCATTCCGCTTTTCTTAATATCCCCCTCAGCGTTTGCACCTCTCCTGTCGTGAGTTCAGCTCTGCCCAGTATCCGCCTCAGCATGAGCATGCTCTTCTCCTTTTTGTGCTCCTTATAGCCGATCTCATCCAGAAATCTTCGCAGATGGGCTAATAACCGCTCTTTGTCCTCTATGGGTGCTAATGCCGGTCCCTCAGGTGCTGTATGGACTTCGCTCAATTCGTAGAGAAGGACCGCAACAGCGTGTGAGAGGTTCATTACCGGGTAATCGGGATTCGTCGGGATGCATACCACGATATCGCAGTGCCTGAGCTCATCGTTCAAGAGCCCGATATCCTCTCTCCCAAATAGGAGGGATAAAATCCCGCGTTTGCCGTCCACCATCTCTTTGAGTTCCCGTGGAGAGAAATAGGGCATTCTGAGATGCCTACGAGCCGAAATGCCGGGCTTGGAGGTCGTACCAACGACGAGTGCGGAGTCCGCAAGTGCGTCTTCGATCGAGTCCACCATGATGCAACCGCTCAGTACATCGCGCGCATGGGAAGCAACGGATAACGCCTTCTTCCCGATACCCGGAGCACGAAGGAGGTAGAGCTCTGAGAAGCCAAAGTTTTTCAGCACACGCGCGACGGCTCCGATATTCTCCTCACTCTTCGGTTCCACAAGAATCGTTCTGACTTCCATATCCGTTCCTTAAACTGTACAGAATCACCCTTTCCTCTCTCAGTTCCACTCTCTTCCAATGCCCATTCTTGTAGGTCTATCGCTCGACCTTTGCTGATTCGCCACCGGGACATTGCTATCACCTGTTGGTATTATCATTACTCTTTGCCTCCGATTTCACTTAACGTTCCGCGCATATATGACGTTTTGCATTTTGCCGAAAAGCGAGCGAAGCGAAGCAGGCAAAATGCAAAATGTGGTGAAGCCCGGAGCGAACATCGGGAGCGGAACATATATGCGCTGTTGTACGAAGTGCCGCACCATTTTAGCTTTTTTAGCTTATTGAAGCTATCAATCTGTCTAATATACCATTCCAATAGTCTTTCATTTCCTCTCGTTGTTTGCTATTAAGTAACTTTTCTTGATGAAAACTCACTGTGGTTCCACTTTTTGCAATAATAAATCTTACTTGTAAAGTAGATGAATTATTCCAATCCTTTTTCTTCCTTGTTAATCGGAGATGCGAATATGGTTTAATTACTTTTATGATGCCTTCAATATTTTCTCTTGTTTTATACAGTTGACCAACTTCAAAATCATTAGAAGTCAATTCACCTAACCAAATTTTAATTCCCTTTTCAGAGAAAAAATAACTCCAGATTATATCACTTGAAAAGGGAATCGGTTTTCTAACACCTAGCTCATAACCAACATCCTTAGTTTTCCCAATTTCATTCTTCATTTTTCTCTCCGTATTATTTTGACAATGTCATATTAAAATATCAATTTTAATGAAGTATTTCCCTGGTATGAGCTATTAACACATTTCCGTTCCACCGAAGATGAATAATCTTTGCATCTTTAAGGATACGTAGCCAAAATATCCATTCACCGTGGGATAAACAGAGGAATAAGCTGAAATCTGAGAAGAGCCAACGCTACCCAGGGATGGACGTTCGAACAAACTCTTTTAGCTCCCTCATTGGTACTTGTGCATGGATTTCATCCGACTTTTTCTTGATCGAGCTCGATTGACCAAATGTTTGATTACCAGGGCGTTGGCTTCTTCTGGCGTTAAGTGTGAGAGAGGCATGGCGGCACGCAATAGTGCTCATACATTCGCCATGGACAACGCCGGTAACACATCCACTTCGAGCTGCTGCAGCAAAGCCGGGTCACGAGCATACTGTTTCGCCCACTCGATTTTGGTCTGTGTCACAAACCAGAGGGCAAGAATGGTCAGGGCAAGATGATGCATCCATGCCAGATACTTCTGCGTGTACATGGCGGATCACCGCTTGCGCCGACCACGGGGAGTTAGACATGAAATGCTGCATATTCTGGTCAGGAACTCCCGTGTTGCATCCGATATTAGCAAAATTGCGCTTATTCTCCATCCATAACTGACCGCACATATAATGGTATGCGTGGGTGCCGATATCGCGAGTTTTGGTCTTGAAATCTTCATGGAATCGCTGCCAGAACCCGAATAAACGCGGAGGGAGATTTTGTGTATTCACAGCGGTTAAGCCCCATCGGTGGCCCTCGAATACGGAATCAGGATTCATACCCGTATGCAATCGAAGAAAGGGATATAAAAAATTATTCCCAAATGTGACATTCTCAAGTTATTTATTAGGGAGAAATGCAATAGCATCAATTTCAATAAGAAAATCAGGATTTGCCAATCCTGCAACTAAAAGAACAGTTATTGCAGGTGGAGAGTTTGTAGAGCTTAAATATTGCTGGGACGCTTGAAATGCAGCAAACACATTTTGTCCCTGAAGTATATGAATGTTCATCTTAACGATATTCTATCCAACGGACTTTAAATCGTACCTATATCCTTGGTACGCACATGAATATATATGGGTGAAGAGAAGGAACGGATAGCACTCAAGCTGGGCTACCTCGGCACGAGGTATCACGGGTTTCAGATTCAGCCCCAGGCTATTGGCCCGACGATCGAGGGTGAGCTCTTCGACGCATTGCAGAAACTCGGTATCATGAGAGACCGCGCGTCATCGAATTATGCCGCAGCCGGGAGGACTGATAAGGGAGTGCATGCGCTCGGTCAGGTTGTTTCCTTTGATACCGCATATCCGAACCTCACACCCCGGATGATAAACAGCCTGCTTCCCGACGATATATGGATAATCGCGATCGCGAAGCCGCCTCAAGGATTTCATGCCCGCAGAGATGCGATAAGTCGAGCCTACCGCTATTTTCTGGCAGTGCACCCCGCTCTCGAGCTTGATATCACCCGGATGCGCGAAGCAGCAGAACTATTTATCGGAGCACATGATTTCTCGAACTTCGCTCAGCCGTCAGATCAGGACAGAAAGGAGGATGTGCCAGGGTGTCACACGACGATACGGGAGGTAAAACGGTTAGAGGTCGTGTCTGACAAGACCCGGTCGTTTATCATTATTGATATCGAGGCAGACGGTTTTCTCCGCAAAATGGTGCGGAAGATTGTATCCGCACTGAAATTGGTTGGGAGTGGCACAAAGGCTAAGAGTTGGGTGGAAGATCTTCTGGAGCTCAGGATAACTGACCAAATCGAGCCGGTACCGGCGTTCGGACTCCTTCTCAAAGCGGTCGTTTATCACGGGCTCGAATTCGTCGAAGATGGATATGCGAAGAGGAGAATAGCCGCACGAATACAGGAGAATTTGAGGTTCCACGCTACGATGGCTGAGGTGCTCGGAACTATGGTAACCGATTATGCGCCCTGAGATATGAGGCGCGCCGTCATGCATGAACCCTTTAAATAGATACACGGCAAGTGTATGTATAGGGACTGGAAATGGTGACGAAGGACAGAGATAACGTGATGCTGAAAAAGAAAGAGCAGGTAAAGAGATTTTTGGAAAGTGTCGCTATGGGTATCGGTTTTTTTATCCTGTTTGGTATTCTCATCATCCCCGGGCTCAGGGAGGGGATGGGCACTGCTCTGGATGTCGTTCTGGGCCCTTTAGCAGCTTTTATTAATAACTTCCTGATCACGATTCTCATCCTCGCGGTTATTACCGGCATTTATACCTCATTGATCCAGAAATACACGCTGAATTGGGAATTGATGGAGCAGTCGAAGGAGTACCAGAAGCAGATGCGGGAGCTTCAGAAGGAGTACCTCGAGGCGAAACGGGAGAACAACAAGCATAAGATGAAACGAATAGAGAAGAGGAGAGCAGAGGTGATGAGGAAACAAACACAATTCTCCGGCGAGCTTTTCAGGCAGCAAATGAAGCCCATGGCCTACATCGGTATCATTACGATACCTATCTTCATGTGGATCTGGGTCTATGTGGAATCAAACCCGGTCGGAGCAGTGGTCTTTCCGCTCCTTGGGGAAAAGGTCCTCTCAGACGGTTTTATACTCAGGCTCCCCTACTGGGTACTCTGGTATATGATCTGCTCGATACCAATTGCGCAGGTTATACGAAAGGCGATTGGTATGCGGAGCGGGATGTAGATCCGGAGTTCATTTTCTGGATTTATTGGAGATAATTTTATGGTTGGCAACTTCTAGAATCCATTTTCGCAATTTTGAGCTATTGCGGGCCTCAACGTTCTATCACCGCCCTGGGAAAATTTTGCATTTAAACATGCAGGTTAGAACACTATCCTTTCCACTAATCCAATCACGACTTCCTGTGGCACCTCCACGACTCCTCCGAGAGCAGCATTCAGTGCTACCCAGGTGTTCAAACCCGTACAAATCGTCAATATCTTATTCTCATCGAGTGTTTGTTCGGTTATCGTCTCGATAATCTTCTCTAAATTGGTGATTTTTAGCTCATACACGGTTTCGATCACGTTAAGAAGTGCTCTTGTCCGCGCTTTAGCCTGTTCGAGGTTCATTATTCGCACGTAATACCTTAACCAGTGACCTCAGAAAAGCTTCTGGATTATTTAAAGGTTATAGAATACGGGTCTCAAAGGTAGAAAGGCTGATTCTTGTGGCACCGTTGGGAGATAGAGGGGCGCATAATTCTCAGCGCTTATAAAGCCATGGTTATCCGAAATAAGAATACTGCTGCTCTTTATAACATTGCTCCTTGAATGGGCATCCTCCCTCTGTCCAGCAGGTGAGATATACAGCTTCATATTCTTCGCCTGAGCTTATATCACGTTCCTTCTTCAAAATCCTCGGTTCGAAGTTATCGCAGAAATCCCACGGTTTTATGAGCCGCCCATTGCAATACCTGACACTCCCCTCTTTGATACCGTTGATGAGCTCTTTCGCGAATGCTGGTATAGAATAGTTCCATGAACGCATCCTTATCTCTCTACCACGAACTTCTACAACAATCTCTCTGTCACTGATAACTCTTTTCACATCGAAAATCGCTTGCTTGATCTTTGCACTTTTCCAGAGTTTGCAGGAATAGCAACAACCTTTCATAACAATTTCTAAATGTGCGTAGGATCATCCACCGCATACCGATTGGGAGCGTCGCCTTTTTTCAGAGTGATGATCTTATCCAATTCATTTATCCTCAAATTGTTCATTCTTCTCTACAACTTTTGCCCACATCTCATTACCCTATCTTCTTTCTGCCGGTATGCTCCGCTCTTTTCTTTACCATATTCGAGCAGCGGTCCGGGCCAGTTCACTTGCATCTCGAGCTTCTCGCAGCATCGCTCCATCTACTATCAAGTATGCGGCACGGTTGTTGTAATAGGGCGCGCCCTTTCGCGAGAACAGCGTTAAAATCTTCCCCCGCTGTTGTACCTCGACACCTTCGCACGGCTCATGGCTCCGTATCAACGTCTTCACGCCCGTGGCGCGCAGAACGGCATCAGTAACATCCTCACCAAACATACGACCCGCACCTCGGGTCGACATGAGATAGCCCCGGCCCTCAATCGGATCACTCCAGAGTATCTCTTCAAAACTGCTCGTTGCGGGATGTGTATCCTGTGCATGCGCGATCTCCTCAATAGAGGTGATCGCAGCAGGTAAGCCGCCGTGCAGCATCAAATAGCTGCCCGGAACCAGTACCGCATGCGGTAGATACTCCCAGAGTTCCTTTACGCGTCTGTACAACTCTCTTCCCCGTGCCCCGTATTTCTTCGAAAAGAAGAAGGGGAGGTCATGGGGCATGACGGGCATGTCCGGCGGACCCTCATGATTACCCCTGAGCAGAATTATCTTTCCGCCGTTCCCCGCCGAGAGCTTTAACGTCAGAAGAAGGTGGTATACTTCCACACTTGCAGTACCCCGATCGCCATAATCACCGAGAAAGATAATCCTATCCGCGTTCTCAACGTCACTATCGGTCAATATGTGAGCAAGGCTGTCGATATCGCCGTGGATATCCCCAATGACTGCAACCGTTCTCACGGCATCGGGATGAGTGAGCACTAATCCGCTTCCTTCTCGTAACTCTTTTTCACGTGTGAACACGTTCTTTGCGGCATTAATCAGTCCTGAAAACTCCTCCACACCTGCCTCAAACGCCTGCTTTACCAACGCCTCAACTTCCGTTTGCATCGTTCTGGTGTGTAGGTGACTCCGGTGTTTTTACCACGATGTACCGATACTATTCTTTTAGCTGAGAGGTTGTTTTATAGGTATGCTCAAACAGGGATCACATCGAGAGTCAAGACCCCATGTCCGAACCCAGCTCGTTCTCTTCTCCACGATCTTCCTCCTTTTTAGCCTCTTTATAGGCGCGTTCATCACCGTCCATCCACTTTACCTGACGCAATTTCTCGGCAGGGCGGAATTGGTTGGGCTCGTTGCCGCGCTCGCGTCCCTTGCGGGGCTGGTATCCAGTCTCCCCATTGGTCTTCTTTCTGATAAAATCGGACGGAAACGATTATTAATCATTTCGTTCTTTTTCATCTCGTTCGTGCTCTTTGCATTCTTCATGAATACCAGTCTGTATGCATTACTAGGCTTGCAAATCGCATTCGGCATTTCTGTCGCCCCCGTCTGGGTCAATAGTGAAGCGTTTATTAAAGACATCTCTCCTATCGGAAGGAGGGGCGAGTTCAGATCTTTTTACGGCACCTTTGCAAATGCGGGTATGTTTATAGGGCCATTAATTGGGGGGTTACTGGCAGAGCGATTCGAAATAAGAACCCCGTACCTCTTCTCCGCTTTCCTGCTCCTCGGTTTGGTGGCTCTGGTCTTCAAATTGAGCGAGACGAACAGTGATGGCATCAGAAACACCGAGAGGAGCAGATTTGATACGGACGATATATTCGGTTTGTTGAAGGAGTTCAGGCAGCAGCCAGAACTGAAAGTGCTGGGTCTCTGCACGGTATCGCTCTTTTTCTGGTATTCAGCCAAATGGGTCTTCGGTCCTTTATTTCTTCGAAGCCTGGGTTACAGCCCCTTCATTATTGGGCTCTGGCTGGGCATCTCAGCAGTTCCTTTTCTGCTCTTCCAGATACCGTTTGGTAAGCTCGGTGACCGGATGGGCAAAACCGAGATGATCTGTCTGGGTTTTCTCATTTCCACCCTCTTCATCATACCCTTGGGATTCCTGAAGTCACTTTCAAGCCTCTTAGTCACGATATTTATTATATCGCTTGGCACGACGTTTACCGAGCCGTTAATAGAGGCTCGAGTAACTGATATCGTGCCGAAGGAGAGATATGGCGCGTATTCCGGCACATTCGAATTCGCAAAGACCGCCGGATTCCTCTCGGGCCCGGTGAGTTCATCAATCTTCGTTTACCTGTTCGGAATCTTTTATTCCTTTATACCCACCGTGATTATCTTTATACTGACCTTTGCGCTCTTCTGGTATACTCAGCGATGCGTCTGTCGGTTATCCTCTTAACCGTTTACGGAGTAAGAGAAGGGGTGAGAACTCTGAAACTGAGAATAGGGATAACCGGGAAGCCGAAGATCGGTAAGTCGACGGTTATCAAAGGAGTAATCATGCGATTGAAAGCCGAAGGTATCGTGGTGGGTGGCATGCTTACCTCTGAGATCCATGAAGGCGGACGACGAGTCGGGTTCTCCGTGGAAGATATCCGCTCAGGCGCGAACGGTATTCTCGCTCATGTGTACCAGAGCGGCCCAAAGATAGGGAAATATGGCGTAAATCTATCAGATCTGGATTCTATAGGTGCGCACTCGATCACCGATGCGCTCATAGCTCCTGAACCTCGGTTCATCCTGGTGGATGAAATAGGTCCGATGGAATTGAAGTCCAGGAAATTTATTGCTGCGGTTGAACGAGCGATACAAGGTGATAAGCATCTCATCGTTTCAGTCCATCAGAGGTCCGAACACGAAGTGGTACGGCAGATAAAGCGCACGTTCGAGATGCTAGAAGTTACGGAAACGAACAGGGACGAACTACCCGCGATCATCACGCAGAAGTGTTTGGCTACGATTGTTTGAAGACCGGTATCTTCTCCCTTTTATGCCTCGACTTTTCCATCATCCGTTTTACTCGTTCGACCATTACGGGTTCAAATTTACGGTGGATGCTGCTCACCTCACCACGCTCCAGTGCTGCGATGATCCCGTCAAGGACCTCATAGCTCATTCCGATCTCACCTTCGTCCGTTTGACCAGCCCACAGGCCTGCAGTCGGTACTTTCGCGATTATCTCCTCCGGGATCTCCAGTTCTGCTGCTAATTTCCGTTCTTCTGTCTTCAATAAGTCGCCGAGCGGGAGGAGATCCACCGCGCCATCGCCATACTTGGTAAAATAGCCGATCGCAATTTCGCTCTTGTTGCCAGTGCCTACTACTAAATAATTGAGCGTATTGGCGAAGTAATAGAGGCAGATCATCCTGAGACGGGGTTTCAGGTTCGCAACAGCAAGAGATATCGGTCCTCGTACCGACCGATCGTAATCCTCGTCCTCAAGGAGGTTCAAAAAGGATTTGAAGATATCAGAAAGATCAATGACCTTTGTAGCTATGTGAAACTTCGAGGCGATCAGGTTCGCATGCGTTATGTCTTCTTCTGATGATAAACAGGGCATTATCAAGCCAAGCGTAGTATCGGGAAAGGCTCGTTTGCATAATACCGCGGTGACCGAGGAGTCAAGTCCGCCGCTCATGCCCAGGACGATGCCCTGAGCACCGGCCTCAACCACGCGTTCCTTTATCCACTCGCTGATTCGCGATGCCAGTTCAGATGATTGCATATGCTCTCCTGCACCTTACCCAAATATATACCATGAACCACATAAAAGATACATACCGGAAGACGTGCATAAACCATGAACGATAAGGGTTCAATTGCGATCATCCCGATAAAAGGAACGATTACGTCCGAGGAATTGTATTTCGGGCTCATTTCTACCTCGCAGGATATAATCGGGGCTATTGAGAACGTGGAGAAGAAGCGGAAGATAAAAGCGGTGATATTTGAGATAAATTCGCCGGGCGGGACGCCGTTTGCATCGAAGGAAGTAGCAACCTGTATCGAGGGTATGAAGAAACCCGCAATAGCATGGATACGGGAATATGCGACCTCAGGCGCTTACTGGATTGCGAGTGCGTGTGATGAGATCGTCGCGGACGAATTGAGTACCGTCGGAAGTATCGGGGTTATGAGTATAAGACCGGACATCGGTGAGTTATTGAAGAAGTTCGGGATAGATATCGAGACGCTCAAAACGGGCATTTACAAAGGCTTGGGACTGCCGTACGAGAAGCCAACGGAAGAAGAGAGGGCGTTGCTGAGGAAGGAATTGGATGAAATTAAGGACAATTTCCTGAATGCCATTGCCCGGTACCGGAAACTGGGTGAGGAGACCTTAAAGGAGTTAGCCATGGGTAAGGTTTATTTAGGGCGAGAAGCACAAGAACTGGGCCTGGTAGACCATCTTGGTGGGAAAGAGCTGGCGATAACACGCGCAAAGGAACGCAGTGGGATCAAACGCGAGAAGATCGTACTGTACGGTGAGCGTAAGAGAAGAGGCTTTTTGAGACGCGTGATTGAAGAGATCTTGAGGTAACCGCATTGCCTTGAGTAATAGCAATTGAATCTGCTTCTGCTCGCAGCGTTAATTCAATATCAGCTACTCGATTTGCGTTATCAGTGCTACAATTTCTGGATTGCTACAAACCTCTTCGGGTTTCTTCTGTGTCAGTGCGCAGATAAGCGCGGTCAACACTTTTTCTTCCTGGTCTGCACCAATCGTTACACCCGCACCGACCCGGTAATATGTACATCCCAGGACTATTGTTGGTATGCTCCCATCCGGGCTATACGTGGCAAATATCTCGCTATCGCGATCTCCGTTGTTCATATTATCATGGAACGAGATATAGCCGTCAAACTTCGAGGTTAGGTTTACTATGAGTGGGTGTTCCCACTTACAAAATCCACAGTTATCGTTTCCGAAGAAATAAACGATAACCTTCCCATCCTCGGTGCAGACCGGATTGCCGCTCACGAGGAAGTTCCCGATGGTGAATTTACTCAATTCTATGCCACTGAGAAAGAGCAATTTCCCTTCCCCCGTGATATAAAAATCTCGTGTTTCTGTTTCTCCTGCAAAGGATAGATTAACCACGCCTTTATACAGCGTTCCGGTCTCCATTTCTGTTATGTTTACCAGGGTAACCTCAACGCCGGATGGAACAGCATAGCTCCTTATGAATACAATCGCTTTTTCGCCCGCCTCTTCCGGTGTCAGGATATCAGGAGCGGAAGAACTGGGCGGTTGCGCGGAAGGGTACACAAAAATTCCGAGTAGAATACCGAGCACGATACCGAGAAGTAATCCGAGGGCGACGAACCACAGGTGGGAAGTGCCTCCGCCCCCTGCTCTTTTCAGCTCCTGGTCTGACATGGTGCTCTGTTAATGTTCTTTGCTTTCAGTATAAAAACCACCCGGTCCTGAAACCCGAGGGCATTATGCTAAGCGACCGTTTAATACGGCTCGCGGTCACCCCAGGACTCATCCTCCTTCCCGACGCGCGTCCTGTACGAATCTGAACCTTCATGGACTTGTTCCCAATATCGTTTTTTCCACCGCTCTGCTTCTTTTATCAGTTCTTCCTTCGCCGCCTTTTCCGCTTCATAACGCGTCTTCCATTTTTCGAGCTCTGCTAAAGCTTCGTCAGAGGGACTGCGTCGGCTCTTTAACTCCTGTAATACCGCCTCGTAGCGACTCTTCAGGACTCTGAGTTGCTTGAAGTGCAGCACGAGCACCACGATCAGGCAGCTCAAAAGGATGAAGACGATGATCCATGGAATCATATATGAGACCTCCTCGCATGAAGAACTCTATTGTATTACCTGTATTTATTAACCTATCGGTACCTTTGAGTCTGATAAATCCCTTGAGCCGTCATGATCATATCACCCTGTTCGTCCGTGTCACCGGGCCGGGACTTCTTACATATTCCTGAGCGCTTATAAGAACTGGAGGGCAATTCAAATCACATGGCACGGGGTTTTAAGGCTGTAATTGACCGCAACGGCGCGGTTCTCCTTGGTACTTCACTCGCCTGTGATGCCTCTGCAGATCGCCCTCTGCGTATTGTAACCCATGGGCATAGTGATCATATAAGAGGCTTGAGCGAGAGTTTGCGGCGGTGCCAGAAGGTCATCATGACGCCTGCAACGCATGATCTCATCAGACTCCTTTATGGATTCCCTCCAGCGCGTGAGACGGTTTTGCATACCCTTGATTATGGCGATACGCTCGAATTCGGGGAAGATACCATAACCTTATTCAGAGCAGGACATATCCTTGGTTCTGCAGAGGTTCTCGTTGAGGACGACGAAGGAACAAGGCTGGTGTATACCGGTGACTTCAAGTTGCCTGAAGCTGAGATCATTCCTTCTGATGTGCTCGTTATCGAAGCGACCTATGGGAACCCGTCGAACCGAAGACCCTTCAAGGACGAAGTGGAGGCTGAATTGGTAACGCTTATCCGCGCAAGTCTGAAGAAGGGGCCGGTCTGTATCTTTGGTTATCACGGAAAAATTCAGGAGGTCATCAGGATCGTACGTCAAGGGGGAATCGATGCTCCGATAATCGTCCCGAAAAGGATTTATGAGGTCACGAAGCTGTACGAGGAACGAGAAGGGAAGATCGGCGATTATTACCAGTCAGGAACCGCTATTGCGAAGGAAGCAATGAAGCAGCTGTATATCGGTATGTATCATCTGCGAAGTGCGGGAAGGTTCACGGAAAAGGGAACAAAGATTTACCTGAGCGGATGGGAGTTCGAGCATGCCTGGAAGACGGTTGGTGAGGATGAGTATCTCGTAGCACTGAGCGATCATTCGGATTTCGATGAGCTCATCGCCTATGTTGAAGAGAGCCATCCGAAATTTGTGGTTACGGATAATTATCGGGTGGGTGATGCGGTCACACTCGCACATGAGATACAGAAGAGATTGGGGATACCAGCGAGTCCAATGCCTTAGGGTTAAGAGAACTACAATCCAGTTAAGAATTACAATCCATTTAAATCCGTTTAGGTAGACAGTACTTCCGAAACTATGGAGTTCCGAATACCAGATCCACCCCTCACTGTGGTGACGAACCTGAGATTGAAACCA
>RXIE01000069.1 GCA_004212135.1 Candidatus Methanophagales archaeon ANME-1-THS
AAGGATCGCTTTTTATATCTACGCAATCTATTGGTTGTTAGGTAATTGTTGGACAGCCTCTCTTCTCCATAATATTTTGGTAGGCATAAATCAGTATAAAAAGAATGGAATAACCCGTGAATTTCCTGTCTTCTTTAAAATTAATTCTGTTACCATACGTGGTATAATCGACGAGGTTAGAGAAGTAGAAGAAAAAGGTGGTAAGAGAATTCAAGTTGTGGAGACAAAAACACGGTCCGCCAATAGGAGATCATCCTTTGCACAGATATATGGCGATAAAATACAAGGGATGATTTACTGGTATGGATTGAATTCATTGATTGGCATGAATATGAAATCAGAAGAAATTTATGATGCTTTTAATATTGACCCTGAAAAGATGTCTCTAAGCAAGGAATACATTGAAAGCTCAAATATTTCACCAGAACTAACATCTTGGGAGACAAGTAAACTACTTGGAGTTGTTATTACCGGTATATATCAAGAGATGATTGAGTTCCCTGAATTATCTAATTTGATAGAATTACGATACATCAACCATAAAACAGGTAATGAAATCTATCAGGAAGATTATAACTTTGACCCTGAATACTTTGACCATAAGATGAGATGGGCATTGGATTACTGGCTTGGAAGACGAGAACCTGTCCCTGTGGGAGAAAGGAATCAGTGGAAATGCAATTTTTGTGGCTATAAGGATGTATGCCCGGTTGTTAGATGAAAAGCGCATAGCGGTCCAAACGAAGCCTCCCGATGTCAATCGCAGGAGCGTGCTTAAGGTTTAACCTCGTCATATTCACTCAGCACGCGACCATGCGCGATGGTGTGCCGCACCGTGCCGGGGAACTCATAGCCCTCAAAGGGCGACCATCCGCATTTGGTATATAACTGGTCGCTCCTGATTGTCGTTCGCTTCTGGAGATCTAAAATGGTCAGATGTGCCTTCATTCCTGCTTCGATGCGACCTCGATCGTGCAATCCCAGCAATCGAGCGGGATTAGACGCGCATACTCGTGCGATATGCGTTGGATGGACCTCACACGCGCGGATCAACCAGGAGCAGAAAGGGAAGAAGATTAAGAACTGGGGGACTCCTGCAGGCGCTTCTAACAGATCACCTGCTTTTTCCTCCTTCGTGTGGGGTGCATGGTCGGTCGCCAAGAAGTCTATCTTCCCTCCCTTCAATGCAGCCAGTAATCCCAGCCTATTCTCTTCTGTTCTCAGCGGTGGATTGGTCTTCAAAAACGCCTTCTTAGCCATCACATCCTCCTTCGTAAAGAACAAATGGTGTGGCGTGACTTCACAGTGAACGGTTTCGTATTTGTAACGCTCTATGATCTCCACGGTCTCGTACGCGGATACATGCGCGATATTAATTTCCGCACGGTCTAAAGCCGCTGCGGACGACAGAACCTTGCTGACTGAATATGACGATGCTTCTTCAGGTCTCAGTTCGGCATAATCTACGGGCCGCTCGCTGGTTTCCCCCTTCACCTTGAATTCGTCCAATTTCTTTTCTATAACCTTCTGGTCCTCGCAATGGATTATTGCCGGTCTGGAAGTCGTGGCTATCGCCATAAGTGCCTTTGGTAACGTCTCCTCATCGATATACAGCCCGCCCGTCTCTGCAAGGTATATCTTATATGCCACCACATCGTTGTGCATCGCGGCAACCGCATCCAGATTGGATTGGGTTACTCCGCCACAGAACAGGAGGTCAATCAAGCCCTTTGACTTTTCGCGTGCGAGCTCCCGCTTCTTTCGTATCCGGTCTGAATTTATGCCTGCCAAGGGCGTATTGGGCATATCAACCACCGTCGTGATACCACCGTGCAGTGCAGCCTCGGTACCGGTCTTGAAATCCTCCTTATAGTCCCACTCGTGGCTGTCATCTTCCCGTAAGTGCGCATGGAGATCGATAAATCCGGGGAAGATTAAACCTCCTGGAGCTCTTATGCTTTGTTCGCCTCGTAACCCCTGCTTTTTGACTGCGGCTATATAGCCCTGATCAATGCCTATCTGAGCTTCGTCTATCCTTTCCGGGTTCACCATGGTGCCTTCAACGACGAGCTCGTGGAGCATGGCTTTTAAATAAAAGTGTGAGATAGTAAAAGATAAGGGGATACAGGATATGTTTCCAAACAAAAGAGTTCAAAGTCTGGTGGGGAGAAAGATACACGTCGAGATGAAAGGAGAGCAGTGCGTGCTGGAAGGCCTGCTGACCTCGGTCGACGACTACTTGAATCTCCATCTGACGGGCGCGAGCGAGATATTGAATGGTGAACGGAAGAGATTGCTCGGCTCTGTAATACTCCGGGGTAATAATGTGGTGCTTATCAACCCGCTGAAGGAATGAACGAGAGCAGGGTAAAGGGGAAGAACATAGGCATCATTGGCATAGGGAACATCGGGAGATCGCTCCTCCAGGGGCTCCTGGCTGCGGCTATCAGCAGGCTCAGTGGGGGGATCTTTATCAGTGATATCAAGAGAGAGAACCTCAGCGCGTTTGAAGCTGACCGTGCCTCGAACGTTGTGGTCTGCGCGGCAAATAGAGAGGTTGCGGAGAACGCGGACGTGATCATTCTGGCGGTAAAGCCACCTGAGGTGAACATGGTGCTTGAAGAGATTGCATCGGTTATGAACAGTGAGAAGATTCTCATCTCGGTAGCGGCAGGCGTACCAACGGCTGTGATCGAGCGGTATTTAGGCGGTGGGAAGAAGGTGATCCGTGTGATGCCGAATCTCGGGGCGCGGGTAGGCGAATCGGTAACGGCGATCTGTACGGGTGAATATGCGGGTGAAGAGGATGAGGCGATAGCGAAGGAGATCTTTCATGCGATCGGTGCGGTTTATCGCGTGAAAGAGCGTGATATAGATATCATTACGGGTTTAAGTGGCAGTGGGATCGCGTTCTTTGCCATGATGATCGATGCGCTGGCGGATGGCGGTGTGTATGAGGGTTTGCCGCATGATGTAGCGCTCGAGATCGCGGCAAGGACCGCACTCGGGGCGGCGAAGATGATTCTCGCGGGCGATACGCCCTCTTTAATAAAACAAATGACCGCGTCACCGGGAGGGACGACGATGAGGGGGCTCTATGCGATGGAAGCCAAAGGTGTAACGGCAGCCGTGATGGAAGCGGTCATTGAAGCGACAAAACGTGCACGGGAGATCTCCCAGCACCGTACATGAACAATGCTGCACCATGAGGAGTGCATTCAGGCACCGATGAAGGATGATTTGATCGCACGGGTATTGGAGATACTGAAGGAAGCCGGCTTTATTGTATCACGGAGATGCGAGGCGCGCAGTTTTGATTTAGCGGCGAGGAGGAGCGAGCTCACCGTACTCGCGAAGATCATGCGCAACATAGATGGCATGACCGAAGAGGTGGCAAAGAGTATAAAGCGTGCCGCATTTTGCTTGCTCGCCTCTCCGCTCGTGGTGGGCGAGAGAACCGGTACGTCTCTTCTTGAGGATGATGTAGTCTATCATCGGTATAATATTCCAGCCCTGAACACGCATACCCTCTACGATTATTTTGTCGAAGGGGTTCAACCATACGTTTATTCCGCCACCAGAGGTCTGTATGTCACGATTGATGGGGACGCGATGAGGCAGGCGCGGGAGAAGAAGGAGATCTCGTTAGGCGAGATCGCATCTCAATTGGGTCTTTCGAGACGGAGTGTGAGTCTATACGAGGAAGGCGGAATGAGTACGAGCATCGAGATCGCACTGAAGCTCGAGGAGATCTTAGAGACGATGCTCATCAAGCCGTTAGAGGTCTTCAGCACGGAAGCCCCTTCATCTGATATCCTGAAGGGCGGGGTGGAAGGAGCGGTCTCGAGTTTAGAGAAGGATATTTTGGGTATGATGGAGGAGATCGGCTTTGAGATACTTCCTATGGCCCATGCGCCCTTCAGTGCGGTTTCTTTCCCCGAGCCCGTGTCAAAGGCGAGAAGCGAGGGGACGAAGATCCTCACCGGGATAAGCAGATATACCGAGCGCCTGATAAAGCGAGCGAGGATCGTGAGCAGCGTCTCGCAGGTTACCGGCACGAAGTCGGTCTTCGTTGTGAACGGGACTATCAAGCGGGTGCAGATTGATACCACCGTCTTATTTGAGAAGGAGGAGTTGAAACGAATCAGGGATCCGGACGAGTTCACGAGCGTGATGGAAGAGAGGACAAAGGATTAAATGCCGGACGCGGACCTAAAGCTGAATAAAGTAGCGATCATTATGGGCTCAACGAGCGATCAGGCGGTGGCGGATAAAGCGATAACCGTACTGGACGCGCATAAGATCCCATATGAAGTGCGCGTGATCTCCGCGCACCGGAATCCCGACGAACTGGATCGCTATCTGAAGGAGGTCCATGATTCGATCGCGGTGATCATCGCAATTGCAGGCTTATCAGCGGCGTTGCCGGGTGTCATCGCCTCGAAGACGGAAAAGCCGGTCATCGGCGTGCCGGTGAGCGGGAAGTTACTGGGCATGGATGCCCTGCTTTCCATGGTGCAGATGCCTTCTGGTGTCCCGGTCGGTGTGGTGGGCATAGACAATGGTGAGAATGCGGCGCTGCTCGCCTTGCGGATACTCAAGGTGAAGAAGCAGTAGCACACCGCAAAAGGCACATTGGAAGATAATTGCGGAGAGTAAAGGGAGATAACTTTGCCTTTTACACGTTGCACTTTCCATTTACGAAGCCAGTTTAAATTCTCCGCCAGGCATAGACGAACCTCTGTACCGCCGTCACGTTGCCGAGTACGGCAAAGATAACAAGTGCCCATCCGAGGAAGGAGAAGCTCAGTATCCCCGCTGCGGGCACCGGATACGGATAGACGAGCGTGAGTACCCCAGCGCCCAGTATGAGCGCGATACGGTCAGCTCTGCCAAGCAGCCCGCCGTAGATCCGGTTCAGTCCCACGGCCTGTGCCTGCGTGCCCATGTAGGAGGCGAGCAGAACACCAATAATCGCGATCACGCCGATCTCCCAGCCCACATAGCCGCCAAAGAGAATGCCGCTGATGATAAACATGTCCGAATAGCGGTCAATCACATGCTCGAGGAAATCGCCCTTCTTCGTTGCGTTCCCACGTTCACGTGCAACAAGACCATCCAGGCCATCAAGAAGCGCATTCAGGCAGACGAAGATGAGTGCGAGCACCAAAAAGAGGTTAAACGAGGTTCCTGGGCCGGATAAGAAGAATGATAACCCGGCGAGCGCGGCGAAGGCGAGCGAGAGCAGTGACAAGCTGTTCGGCGAGATGCCCCGTGCGGCGAAGAAGCGCGCTGCTGTTTTCACATACCTGCAATTCTCGACAACAGCACGCAAGAGAGGATCAAGAGCCATCGTTACACTTTTTCTTTTTGCTAAAAAGAAAACGTGTATTTAATTAATAAAAAAAGAAAAACATGGATTTGGTTCTTTGACCAGTTCTCCTTGTGGGACTCTGCCCCACTCAGGTTGCACTCCGCAACATCCCGAAAGATCTTGGAAGAAGGGTTGAAAGGCGGGCAAAAAGAGGGACTAAGGTGATGATTTGAATCAAAATTCCGTGCATACTCTTGTTCCATCCTCCGTACTCATCGGTCAATCCCTACCGTCGCGCTCGCTTCTGGCGAATTCGAGGAGCGTATCGGCAACGCTTGTCCAGTCCACTGAGCCCGGTTTGTACTGTTTCCGAAGCGCGTACTTTGCCGCTTTATCGCCTTCCACTTCCGCATTGATAATCGCGCGTACGAGAGCAGCTACTTCTTCTATGCGCTTGCCGCTGGTATCAACCTCATAGACAACATCGCACAATTCGACCGCTTCCGCGAGTATGATATCCAGCACCTCAGCTTCCACGTTCTCCTTTATCTTCTGCGGCGTAAAACCCTTCTGCGTGAGCCGATCGGTGAGCACCGAAGGATCTGCACGGAGCACAATCGCGACATCCGGGCTCATGAAATGAGCCAGATGCCCCTCGATTACTAATAGCTCGCGGTCCGCCTTCCGCACGTATTCTTTCAGTCGCGTGAGATCCGCAATGAGACAGCCCCGCTCGGTATCCACGCCGGTATAAAAGCCCCGATCCGCTATAACCCTGTTGAGATCCAGGTATTCAAGTCCAAGTGCAGTGCATACACTTGTTTTGCCCGTACCCGGTGTCCCGGTGATACCAAGGATCATAAACCTTTTCTTGGAAAGAAAGCTTTACCAAAGAAATAAAGGAGGCTCTTTTAAAGAGGCGGAGTTAATCATACCATCAAAGAAGCTATTATTTTTGATAAAACTTTTTTTAAAAAAGTTTTAGTACAGGTTCTTTTTTCAAAAGAAAGTGTAAAGAAAGTTTGATCAAAGAAGAAGGAATAAGGATAGATATATACCTGGGAAGAAAAGAATAAGAGAAGATGAGCATAGAGATAGCTTTTCCGGAAAAGATCCTGAGAAGCATTATTGAGCTTTCGAAGCGTGAAGATGCGCTTCCGGAGGAGATTATAAATGAGGCGGTGCTGGAATATCTGCGGTTAGCAGATCCCGAAATAAAAACGGAGTTGCATGTGAATCTCAGTGATAAATATCTTGGCGAAGCGGAGGCACTTATAAAAGAAGAGGATTATCTTCAGGCGTCGGAGAAGTTATGGGGCGCGGCGTCGCAAATCGTGAAGGCGGTTGGAGCGAAGAGGAATGTGGAGCTCAGGAGTCAGAGCGATTCGAATCGGTTCGTAGCCGAGCTTAGAAGAGAGGCGAATGAGCCTGAAATACGGAGATTATGGCAGATAGCCACCTCGTTATATCAGAACTTTTACGAGGCATGGCTGCCAGAGGAAATGGTTAAAGAATCAGTAGAGGACATAAAGAGGTTCCGAGAGGTGCTCGCCCGAATACTTCACCCGGAGCCTTGAAATGATCAAAACGCAATTTTCTGAAAGAACAGACCTGGGGTTAGAAGGAAATAGAAAGAAATATAAAGAAGAAGGAGAAAAAGAGGTCGTGTCCCAATTATGTAGAAAGATATATATAACCCCTATTTCCATAGGGAATGCTAAGGGCTCGGCGAAATGGGAGAAGCAAACTTAGACGAATTCTTTTGTCCAAACGAGGCGTTTTC
>RXIE01000045.1 GCA_004212135.1 Candidatus Methanophagales archaeon ANME-1-THS
AATAATATCATCTCAGGCTTTGCCTCGGGCCAGGGCGCCCGGTGCACACTCCCGTCCCTGCTAACATAGGAATACATCTCTTCAGCACAAAACGGGATAAAGGGTGCCAGCAACCTGGAAAGCGTCTCTATCGTCACATACAGGGCATATTTGGCTGATTCCTTGCCTTCATCTCCTGAGCGGCCATATAACCTCGACTTCACCAGTTCGATATAATCATCGGCAAGCAGGTTCCACGCAAAAGCTCGCAGTTCCTTCATCGCCTCGTCGAACTTAAACTGCTCCATCGAGTTCGTCACCGAGAGGATGAGCTTGTTCAGTTTTGCGAGAAGCCATCTGTCCACCACGTGCAGATCTACCCCATCTTCATGGGGCGTGTAATCTGAGAGATGGATCATTGAGAATCTGAGAATGCTCCATAGTTTTTGCATAAATTTGTTTGCCGCTATGATATCCTTCCACCTGAACTGGACGTCTGAGCCTACCGCGCCGCCAATCGCCGCCCACTGCCGGAATACGTCCGCGCCATGTTCCAGAATCACGGTATCCGGCGAGATGATATTATTACGCGATTTGCTCATCTTGAACCCATCCTCGCCTAATACCATGCCGTTTATAACGATTGTCTCCCAGGGTATTCGTTTGGTCAGAGCGAGCGAGCGAAGAATAGTGTAAAAAGCCCAGGTGCGTATAATATCATGCCCCTGCGGTCTTAATGCTACCGGAAAGCCAATTCCTGATGACACGCCGGCATTGAGGTCCCAGCCAGCAACCCAGAGCGCACTGAGCGAGGAGTCCATCCAGGTATCCAGGACATCCTTCTCGCCTTCAAAGTCCGTGCCGCCGCACTGCTCACAGGGTTCCTTCGGTGCCGTCTCCGAGGGATCAACCGGTAGTTCATGTTTCGAAGCAAGCTTTACTGCACCGCACCGCTTGCAATACCATACCGGGATGGGCACGCTGAATATCCTCTGGCGGGATATACACCAGTCCCATTCCATCGATTCAACCCAATTTTTGAGTCTGATCGCGAAATGCTCAGGGTACCAGGTTATCTGCTCCGAGGCGCGTATGATCTCATCATGCTTCACACGCACAAACCACTGGCGCGTGGAAATGATCTCGATCGGCGTTTTACAACGCCAGCAGACACCCACATTTTGTTGTATCGGTTCGCGTCTCCCGAGCAACCCCCGGGCACGCAAATCGTCAAGGATCTGAGCTTTGCATTCCTCTACACGCAGTCCCTCATAGCCCCTTACCACGCCGGTCATCCGACCCCGTTCGTCGATTGAGGCTATGAGCGGGAGGTTATGCGATTTCCACCACCGCACGTCCTGTCGATCGCCAAACGTGCAGATCATCACCACACCGGTTCCGAAGCTGGGGTCGACACTTTCATCTGCATACACCTTCACCGTATGCCCGAATATCGGCACGATAAGATCCTTACCCCCAAAATCTTTATAACGATCGTCAGCCGGATGCACCGCCACCGCCACACAACTTGCAAGCAGTTCCGGTCTCGTTGTCGCAATCTCTACATATTCCTGTTCCTTCTCTCCACCGACGAGCTTGAACCGCAGGTAGTTCAGGTACGCATCTCGATCCTCATACTCGACCTCTGCGAAGGCGATTGCCGTCTCACACCGGGGACACCAGTTCACCGGATGTTCTGCTTGATAGATTAAGCCATCATGATACAGGTTGAGGAATGAGAGTTGCGTATAGCGTTTGTACCGATCGTCCATCGTAACAAACTCCCTGCTCCAATCGATGGACATGCCGAGCTTCCTCATCATGCTCTTCATCTGGGCTATGTTGCCCCTCGTCAGTTCTTTGCACCGCTCCCTGAACTCCTGTCTGCTTATCTGATGCTTGGAGATCCGATACTTCTCCTCCACTTTCACCTCAGTCGGCAGTCCATGACAGTCCCAGCCCTGCGGGAACATCACATTATAACCCCGCATTCGCTTATAGCGCGCGATAAAATCGATATAGCACCAGTTTAAAGCATTACCGATGTGGAAATCGCCCGTGGGGTACGGTGGCGGCGTGTCTATAACATATTGCGGCTTATCTGACGCGCCCTCGAAATAATAGAGCGAATCGTTCCAGCGCTCCAGCCACTTCCGTTCCACAACCTCCGGTCTATATTTCTTTTCCAGCCCCATACAATCTTTGATTCCCGGCTCGTACCGTTAAATACTGTATGGTACGTGCTTTTATTTTTAGTCCTTTTAAATACTATACCGGCTGAAAATTCAAATGCGATTAGAAGAGATATGCGAACAGTACGCTGCAACCCGCACGAAGAATATAAACAGTGCATCGTCCTCAGGGATGACCTGAAGCTCTCGAAGGGTAAAGCAGCAGCGCAAGCTGCGCATGCCTCGCTGCTCAGTTACGAACGTGCTCCCGTGCATGACAGAAAGCAGTGGAAAGCGCAGGGGCAGAAAAAGGTAGTACTGAAGGTGGAGAACCTCGGAGACCTCTACAGCGTAAGGGAAGAAGCTGAAAAGCTCGGACTGCCCTCTGCTCTCGTCGAAGATGCTGGGTTGACCGAGATACCACCGGGGACCGTGACCGCATTGGGCATTGGCCCCGCACGTGCTGATGCGATAGATAAGGTCACCGGGCATCTGGAATTATTGTAGAACGAGACTCTACAGAAGAGAAAAAAGATTTTTTACCAGCAGTTTTCATTGTTCAAAGAAAAAATGGGCTTTGAAGAACAGCATGAGTCTGGCGTGAAGTTGTACCGGCTTGTAGCCGGTGAAACGAGACCTGCAAAGCTCTTCGTTGGCGGCGTGCACGGAACCGAAGGTCTGTACACCGCTCCGATACTCGAGCATCTTGCACGGGAGGAGGTCTACCAGGGAGAAGTGATTATCATACCCAGCCTGGTCGAAACCAGCGAGTATATCGGCGTTTTATCTGAAGAGTATTATCAGAGCGACGCGGGCATGAAGTTGCTCCAGCTTATCCTCAGGTACAAACCGCGTTTCTATTTCGAGCTGCATGCCTACGAAGAACCTGCATATGCTCGCTTAACCGATCCTGAGCGCGTCAAGAAGATAGGCGTGCCTCATTTCGTTGATCTCTACAAAGGGGTTCTCATCGGGTCGATCGCACCCATTCTGAGACGTAAATTCACCGCGAACGATTTTTGCATGACCATCGAGGTCCCGAAATGGAAATGCGCGCACCCCGAGATCATAGAGAAAGTGCTCGAGGTGCTGAGGATCGCACTCACGAAAACGGATCGAGAAGAGGTGATGCACGAGCTTCGAACGAGATACCCCGAGCAGATAAAAATGGCGGTCTATCTCTTTCACCAATATTATCGTGAGCATTTAAAGCCCTTTTAAGCGCTACTGCTTCTATCGCTCACCAGAACGGATGAGAGAGAAGGAGCAAAAAGCGTCGCGTATGAGGAGATGAGATATGTCGAAGAAGGTGGCATTGAGATGGTTCGTGATCATGCTCATACTCGCGCTCCTGTTAAGCTTCGGTCACCACTCGTGCGCTCATGCCGCTTCGGAACCCACACCCCCGTTGGTCATAACCGAGATCTACCCAGACACCGCAACGAAAAATGAGCTGGATGAATACCTCACGATCACCAATCCCGGCAGTCGTACGGTCAATATCGGTGGCTGGAGCATCACGGATAACGAAGGAACGATTATATTCCCGTCTTTTGAAGTCCGGCAACATCAAACACTCTACCTATCGAAGAACGCCTCGGCATTCATCGAGCAGATGCGGAGTGTTGGTAAAGAGCTTTTTCCCGATTTTGAATATGGCGCGGACTCCGATCCGCGGGTGAGTCAAATGCAGACTGTAGGGAGAGCAGTGGCCTTCCGCAATGCCGGTGATGAGGTAATACTGCGGGATAAGAACGGAAGAGAAGTGGATGTCGTGCTCTATGGGGATTCCTCGTATCAAGGAAGTGGTTGGTCCGGCGAGTCTTTGAAGAACCCGAGAGAGGGGATGGTCTTGAGACGGAGGGGTATTCAGGACACGAATCAATGCGAAGACTGGCTTATGCTTCCCTTTGGCACTTCGTACCACGCACCGGAGCGAATCGCTGTATCGGGCACTGTTACCACGTTCGTCTCGCCTGATTGCAGTTTCTCAGTTTTACAGCGGGAAATTGAGCATGCCACATCCTCGCTGCATCTCAACCTGTATCAATTCGAAAATCCGTACCTCATGGATAGTATTCTGGATGCCGTGAAGCGGGGCGTGCAGGTCTCCCTGCTGCTCGAAGGCAGTCCGGTTGGCGGTATTACTGATGACGAGCGGTATATTGCGAGCCAGGTCAGCGAAAGAGGAGGATCTGTTCGGTTTTCAGACGACCCCTTTGTCAATCATGCGAAATATGCCGTCGTTGACAATAAAACACTCATACTCATGACGGAAAATTGGGGAGACACCGGAGTCCCCTTGAACAACTCGTTTGGGAATCGCGGCTGGGGTATCGTGATACAGAATGAACGGGTCGCGAAGTACTTCAAAGAAGCATTCCTCGAAGATTTCTACCGCGGGAAAGAATATGCACCCGATGGGAAGGATCCCAAACTAAGCAGCTTCATCATGAGCAGAACGATACCGCAAGGCGCTTATCTGCCGGTCTTCGAGCCACAGACCGCGACCTGCAGGCTCACCGTGATTCCTCTCTTCGCACCGGATAATGTTCTGAGTAATCAGACCATACTGGGGCTTTTAAATGGCGCAACAGAACGTATCTGTGTGCAGCAGTTCTCAGTCGCACGGGTCTGGGGCGAAGCTGACAATCCTTTCATTACCGCGTTACTAAATGCCGCACGAAGAGGCTGCGAGGTCAAACTGCTGCTGGACTCCAATGAGTATAACCTCGACGCGTGGAATGACAATGACGAAACGATGGCATGGATCAATGAAAGAGCGGCCGAGGAGAATTTGAGCCTGGAAGCAAAGTTGGTGGATCTGGACTCGCTGGGCTTAGCCAAACTGCACACCAAAGGATTAATCGTCGATGGCAAAGTCGTAGTTATCGCATCGTTGAACTGGAACGCCAATTCGATTTATAACCGCGAAGCAGGCATAATCGTAGAGAATGAGGATCTGGGATCATATTATGAGGCGGTCTTCTTCCATGACTGGAATCTCTCTGCGAAGAGAGGATTGGCCGGACCGGGAGCGGGTGAAGAAGGCGCCGCGTCGAGAACGCCCCTCAAGATGAAAGTTATCGGGGTTGCCGTGACCCTTATGCTCGCGCTGGCTATTTACTGGATCGTGAGGTGGTATAAGAGGGCATAGCTCTATAAAAGAGCGTAGCTCTATAACATATAGATGAATCAAGATGATGAGTGAAATAATTGAGCTCCAGTTTCAAGGTAGAGTATTGCATTGGCTCAAAGAGATTATTGCCGAAGAAAAGCTCCCTTTTGAAGTAGACCAGGAATTGCCTATCAAGACGGATGGTGAATTGCTACGTGCAGACCTCGTTATTTGGGAAGACAAAAACAGGACAAAAACAGCATGTGTCATCGAATTGAAAAGACCTGAATATAACGGCTATTCTCTTGAGCTTACCGATACGGCGATGAGGAAAGCAAATTTTCTTGGTTCTCCTTTCTTTGCTACGTGGAATATAAACGAGTTTGTGCTCTGGGAAACCTTCGAGGAAGGCACTCCTCTCCTTGATAGAAGGCGGTGGCATAGAGATGTTGTTGCGATAAAGCGGATAGAAGAGGTAAAGAGGAGAGAGATTGAAGAGAAGCTGAAGAAATTTCTAAAGGAATTTCTCACAAAGGATTTCTTTGAAATCTGCTATATACAGAAGAAGGTTCCGACTTTGCCTTTGGACCGTATCTTCATTGACAGGTTGAAATCAGCAGTAAATAGTTTTTACATAGGCAATTTCCGAGGACTTGAAGGAGAGACATCAGAAGGATGCGGATTTCCGGCGGCGATTGAACAACTGGTTTGCGGAGCAGAAATGGACTTTTGAGGGAAAGGAGGAAGATTTTGACCGTGTTGCCAGGTTGAGTGTTCTTCTTCTTATCGCAAAGATATTATTCTACAATTTCCTCAAAATTCGAGCTCCGGGCTTCAATCTTCCACCGATAAACATCCCGATAGAAGATGCAAATGGATTCAAGAGCTTACTTTACGAATATTTTAAGCGGTGTTTTGGCTATGCTGACTTTTTCAAGCGAGAATTTATCGATGATGTGCCTTTTCCGGACGATGCTAAGGTGCTAACGCAGTTAAAAGGGTTTATAAAGGAAATCGAACTTTATGATCTCTCAAAGATAGGCTATGAGGTTCTGGGTTCCATTTTTGAGAATTTGATCCCTGATGACGAAAGGCACAGGTTCGGGCAATACTTCACGCGGTCTGATGTCGTTGATGTCATACTAGGATTTTGTGTGAAGACGGGAGACGAGAAGGTCTTGGACCCCGCATGTGGCGCAGGAACGTTCTTAACGAGGGCTTATGTGTGGAAGAAGATGATGATGAGCAAAAAGAGGCATGGTGAGATACTAAGCGAATTAAAGGGAGTGGACATTGCTGAGTTCGCATGCTATCTTACAAGAATGAACCTTGCGATAAAGGACATCTTCGGCGGGTTCCGGTCGAATGTCGAGAACACCGATTTCTTTGATTTGATTCCCGATGAGAAATTCGATGCTGTGGTTACAAATCCGCCTTATACGAGACAGGAGGAGCTTGAAAAGACGTTCTCACCGGTTTACAAGGCGAAGTTAAAGAAGATAGCAAAGGAAGAAGGCGGGATAGAAGTGGGGAAGCGGATGAGCATTTACGGCTATTTCTTCTTCCACGCCATAAAATTCCTGACCGAAAAC
>RXIE01000046.1 GCA_004212135.1 Candidatus Methanophagales archaeon ANME-1-THS
ATTAACGGTATATCTTCTCCGTAATTCCTCTTTATGAGCCGCCAGTATTTCCATTACCTCGCTTAAACTCTTCATCGTTTCCCGGATGTCAGATTATATATAGGATTTACCGGTCATTTTGATGTTCCCTTTTGCTCCTTTGTTGCCCCTTTGTTACCTGTTTTGCTTCTTTGTGGCGCCTTTCATGCGTCTTTTGCGCTTCTATTGCCCCCATTAGCAACCATTTCAATCACCAACCAATCAGCAGAATCGCCAAGTAAATGCCAATTTTTCCATTTCTCAATCATTACTTTCATTACCTCTTCATTACTTTTTCATTACCTTTAAGGTATAGATAACTGCCCTACCGCTTCCTTCAACAGCGAATACGCCTTTTTCGGCAACATCAGATAATTCCAGATAAGCAGTCTTATTGGAAACAGCATTTAGCTCCTGATACTCCTTATTCGTAATCCTTCCTCTCTCCTTCACATACAGCACCGCCTTGATCTGCCGCTCATTCAAGCTGAGAGTGCGGAAATCTTTGTCGGGCGGAACTAGTACCGGTTCCGCGTCGATCGGTTCTACAGCGTGTAAACGATGAGAACCTGTATCACTGATACCTTTTTATAGCTATTAGTATTTAAAGATACATATCAGTGATATCTTTATATAGCTATCAGCATATAATGATAAATATGAACGAAGGAATACCAGATCACCAAAAGCGGATAGTTGAAATACTGCGTGCAAAATTGAATTTGAGCGATAGTGCACGTATTACCCGAGCGTTCGCTTTTACTGATGCCGCGTTGCCGATAATGCCAGACTTCATTATTGAGGATGGGGACAAAATCTTCGTGGTCGAGGTAAAATCTCGTGTCACTATTGATACAATCGCGCGGTTAAATCTCTCAAAAGAGCTCCTCCAGAAGCAGACAGAGAAAAAGTATGGTGGCGGAGGCGGCAGCAGCGGATCAAATCTTTTTTTTGTCATTGCAGGCACGGTCATTCCACCTCGTGAAGCAGAGATTGCCAAAAAAGTTGACATAATGGTAGTTCAAGTCCCCCATACAATCGGATTTGTCACTTCTAACTACGGAACTTCAAAGAAGATGATCAAAATAACATCAGATAAATCGTGGCGAGTTATCTCTCGTCTCCTGAAAGAGAAAACAACATCCATTAGACAGCTAGCACTTATGGAGAAGGTGTCCTATGGATGGGCATATGCGACGATTCAAAGCCTCATCAATCAGGGAATTGTGACAAAAAAAGAAAATTATGTGCGTATATCGGATATCAACAAATTATTAAACGGCGTCGCGTGGGAGAGACCGTTTGAAAATTTACGCGTAGGTGAGATTAACATAGATTATGATAGTGCGACTCGTGCCGCCGAAGACCTCTCCTTCACCTTAAAAGATCAGAATATCAACTTCGCATTCACGAGCTATACTGCAGGCGGGCTCTACACCGGTTATGCGGTCAGACATGATGCGATTTATCTTTATCTCGCGCGAGACAAGATTGATCTTTTCGTGAGGACGTTTGAAACTGAGGCGAAAACAGGCATAAAAGCACTGATATATGCACCTGATAGAGATGTGTTCAGCGACAAAAGGGAGATAGAGTCTATAATTATTACCTCTCCTTCTCAGACACTACTCGATTTGGCTGGCTTGGGTTATAGCGGACTGGATATTACAAAAGCAATGGTTGAAAACTATGCCAGAATATAAGCCAAGTCAAGAGATTATTGAGCAATCACTCAGAGAATTAGGATATATTATGAACTGGCTAAAATCAAGGGGAGATAATGAAGAGAATCCAATAACCGTCCTTGTGGGTGGATGGGCCGTTTATGCCTATAATCCCTGGTATGGCTCCGTTGATATTGATCTAATAACAAATAACCGCACGAAAGAAAGACTGAAACACCATTTACGGACGAGTCGAGGCTATATACCTTACCGCACAGGAGAAGAAAGTACCGTCTGTAGACCCACCGAATATGGCCCGATCATCATCGATTTTGGCACCCGCGAAAGACCATATCGGTTTGAAGGAAGAACTGAAGCGTTAGATCTTGAGATTTTAAATGGTAACACAGTAATAAAAAAGATTGAAGGGGAAATTTCTGCAGCGGTTCCAATTCGATCACTTTTGTTTCTGTTTAAATTAAAAGCTGCGTGGGATAGAAGGTATCGGGTCGAAACTCGAACATCTGAAGATAGCTCGTGGGAGCGTGGGAAGTTAATAAAAGATTATGCTGATCTTCTTGCTCTTATTGACCCTGAATATGGTGGGGAAGAGCTCAACATTGCGTTTCTTGGCGAACAATTCAAACGTTTTGAGTTTCTCAGAGAATGTCTCAGGGGTGTTCCAGATAACGATGATGCACGGACAAAGTACGGGAGAATGGATCAAGAAACCGCACAGAGAACCTGGAATAAATTATTAGTATTACTAAGATGAACTCAAAACTAAGATTAGACGCACCGGGGCCATCTGCAGAGCGAATAAGAGGAAATATTACCGGTTCCGCGCCGATCGGTTCTACGAGTAGAATATGAGAATCTTAAGCAGTCAGTTTTGCACTTCCAGAGAGCATTTTTAGCTTATCTATCTTCCCGTAGCAGTGCTCGGAAGCCTGCTTGTTCAAAATGCTCGTCTGTCGTTAAAGCATCTTTTAAGCCATGATCTTCCATCACAATAAAGGAAATGCAGTCAGTCAAGCCCCACTCTTTATCCTCTCGACTTTGGTAAAAGTCTACTGCACGATGCACTAATGTGGTATCCACGGAAACTACAGTGATATTAGGGGTGACGTAACAGCTATTGATGAATGCAACAGCGGTAGACCGATTTGAACGTGCCAGTGCATTGCCTATTTCAACCAATACCGCTTCGGTTATCCACACCTCGTGCGCAACGCGCACCGAAGGAAATAGTGCGTTGGCCTATTTGTGATAGAAATCGTGAGGATTAAGTAACGCCAGCACATAAGCAGTGTCGAGGAAAAAACGGGACTCATTCATGGTATTATCAGATCAGATCATCTTCGCACCTTTGCACGCTTGGGAGTGCCATATACCTAATGGTAATGCTCTTCTGACCAATCTTCTGGTCCTTCGACCGTTCTAGAGAGCGTGCTCAGCACATCCCAAAGGCTCTGCTCATCTCTTTCTTCTTTACGCCCGATGGTTACAAGGTAGCGAACGTTTTGTTCCAGATCAACCGCCGTCTCGGGTCTCAGTACCTTACCAATAAAGACGGCATGCAATCTCCTTGGCCTTGCCATTTTAGTCCTCCACTTCCAATTATATCTGTTGATACTTGTAATATTTATAACCTTCTTAAGCTTCCCCATATCAATATGTCTAAGAATTCTTGAGCAGAAACTCCAGCAGTTACACTCCGAAGCCGGCGTCAAGCCACGAATTAGATGATATGAAACAGAACACGCCCCCCAGTTTAAGCACGCTCAGTCCGTAATAGTAAAAATAGACGTACAAAGCACTTCTCCATCTCTTTCTTATCCTCATCCACGGTGCTAACTCTATAAACCATCACCTCAAATCTTAAGTTAGACGCACCGTGGACATCTGCAGAGCGAATAAGAGGAAATATTACCGCTTCCGCGCCGATCGGTTCTACGGTGGGATCGCAACTGCGGACTGCATGGGCTGTAACCTCGACTGCGCATTCTGCTGGAGCTACCGGACACGAATCCATCCTGAGCGAATCGGCACGTTCTACGCGCCTGAAGAGGTCGCACAACGGCTCGTTCGCATCGCACGTGAGCATGGCTTCCGCGCGGTCAGGATCAGTGGCAACGAGCCCACGCTCTGCACAGCGCATCTTCTCGCGGTTATCCAGACCGTTGAACAGTTAGACCCTTCGCTCCTCTTCGTGCTCGAAACGAATGGTATCAAACTCGGCGAGGATGAACCATTCGCCGGTGCGCTCGCTACCTGCCCCAACCTCCATGTCCGCGTCTCATTCAAAACCGGCACGCCCGAGAATTTCGAACTGATCACCACCCGACCACGGGAATGGTTCGAATTACAGCTCAGGGCCGTCGAGCATTTGCACACCCATAACGCATCCTTTCACGTCGCGGTTATCGCAGAGTACGCACATGAATATCTGCTCCAGCGATTAGGGCTGATATCGCCCGCTATCCTGAAAAGCCTGGAATACGAGCAGCTCACGATCCACCCCTCTATCCAGAGACGGATGAAGGAACGAGGGCTTTTGGAACTCCAAAGACGAATTTAACCTTTAAAAAATGCTCAGATGCGCGATCAAATGCTCCAAACGCCGCTAAATGAAAAAGGTGCAAAAATTTTTGCAAATATACATAAAAAATTTTTCCGCCATCCGAAATAAAATTGGCGATATGAATAAGGGCGCTGAAAAACCACATCAAACAGATATCGCCCAATTGGAGCTTTTTTAGCAATTGAAATCAAAATTTAAACGATAGAAAGGCTTATAAAGAGCAAAGGACTAAAAAGAGTGGTAGAACAACCCGAGAAAAATGGAACTACGAGACCATACACAGAACCTGATGAGGGGAGGATTTTATGGGCGGAAACGGCCGAGAACCAAATTGGAGATACTCGCCGAGATCCTTCTCGCCGCACGTACCGGTGCAACGAAAACCGAGATTGTATACCAAACGAATCTTAACTTCCAGCGGGCAAGGCGGTACCTCGTCTATCTGGAAGGTAAAGGATTGTTAGAGAATTCCGGCGCTCACTATAAGTCCACGGAACGAGGCAACGCATTTCTGCGTAATGTTCAATCGATGGAGGAGATCTTACACCCATAACCCGTTCCCCTCCTTTCCATTTTTTATTTTTTGTTTTTAGACCCTCTTTATCCACATCTATCCTGAAATACGTGCTCACGCTTCTTCGATTCGTCTACTCGCCTCACCATAAAATCTGCTCATATCCCTTGCTGCCATTGAGGGGACCACTTCGCCTCGCTCGCTGACCGCGCGTATGTCAAGCTCCGAATTACCTGATACCCCGTCCATCGCGGTTTGTGGAATTTTTTTTCCTATAATACCTCAGCGTTTGAAGAAGCGCTGTACATAATCTCTCTATCACGGTATTCTGCAATTATCAGAAGTCAGATGACCGAAAAGCTTATATATACCCTCCTATTACCCTTTCATAGTGATAAAAAATGGCTGAACTACCAATAGCACCTGTAACAAGGTTGATTAGAAACGCTGGAGCAGACAGAGTAAGCGAAGACGCCGGTGAGGCACTGGTGGAAGTGCTCGAGGCAGAAGGCATGAAGATAGCGAAAAAGGCCGTCAGCCTCGCAAAGCACGCCGGACGGAAGACCGTGAAAGCAGAGGATATCAAGCAAGCGGTAGAATAAACTCAACCTAAAAGCGTAAAGGGGGATAAGGAGTTTTTACATCTTTCCCCTTCTATTTTTTGATCAGAAGGAGCGCTATCCGCAGTCTTCTCACTTCGAACGTTCGCAATCCACCATTATGAACAGTTCCGGCAGGAATTCAGGGCGCTACATCTTTCAGCTTCTCGGATGCAGGCTCGCCGCCAATACCCCAGTGCGATTTCGGGATCTCATGCACGAGTACTTCGACCGCATGCAGTGGGACGCCCAGTCCCACAAAGACGGCGGTGATCTGCTGAATCACCACTTTAGCCTTCTCCGCGCCAAAACCCTGCCAGACGTTTCCATGCACAACCGGCATTGCCGTCCCTCACCTCAACTATCAATAGACCTCAGACCTGATATTATACCTGCTCCGGTTCTCTTCCAAACGTCTCCTCGAGCCAGGCTCTGATCTCATCTCGGATACGCCTGAAGCCCGCCAGCTTCTCTGCTTCCGTGCCGGTAAACCCGGAAGGGTCATCAAAACCTTTATGCAGGTACCGCTTCGCGCCCGGAAAGAACGGACAGGCCTCTGGCGCGCTATCACAGAGCGTGATCACATACTCAAAGCCCCGCCCGCGAAATTCATTCATATGCTTCGCACGATGCCGCGAGATATCCAGACCGAGCTCGGACATGACCGCAACTGCATAGGGGCTCACACCCGAGGGCTCAGTACCCGCGCTGTACGCTTCGTACCGGTCACCATAAAGCGCATTCATCAGCCCTTCTGCCATCTGTGACCGCGCCGAGTTATGCGTGCAGATGAATAAAACCCGGTTCTTATCCTTCATCCCCATCATCTCCGCTTTCCTCGCCTCCGTGCTCGTCATTCTTAATCATACCTGAGAACAGAACGTAGTACCGTGGCTCGTGTGTACAAATGGCACGCGGCATAAAAAGACCCGAAGGGTGAACCATCACGAATGTATCGAGTGTGCATTGTCTGCAAAGGCTCGCGATTATTATGTGGACGGAAGAACTGCCCGTTACTCACTGCACTGAGCAAAAAGACGAGGTTCGCTGAACTCATCGATACCACGGACTATTTCGGACCGTCTACCTCGATCTTCGTTGGTCGGTTCGGCTATCCACGGGTACGCGTCGGTCCCATGGCGATATTAGAAGGCGCGGTATCTGAGCGTGACCATGGGAAATTTGAAGCGCCCGATCAATGGTTCGCAGAGGGGCTCAGCATGGATGATATCATCGAGTTGCGAAGTGCAACCTTACGCTCGAAGAAAGGCGAGCATATCAAATCGCGCTCGAACTACGTCACCGATATGGTCGAACTCGCACTGGCTCAGCAGCCGGTCGATGTTGAACTCAGGTTCAAAAGCAAACCTTCGTTCAACCTCTCATTCTCCGATGTCCTGCGACCGATCGGCGCAAGTGTCACGATC
>RXIE01000047.1 GCA_004212135.1 Candidatus Methanophagales archaeon ANME-1-THS
ACATCATGGAAATCGATGGCAAAGTCCTGTGGCGTACCTGGTATCTTCAGCAGCGGAAGCATGACGGAATTGAGCGCTCTAAAGAACGAGAGTATCCCCGCTACGCTGTTCGCAGCGTTAATGTAGTTGAGGACAGTATCCGCAGAAGGAACAGAAGCCTTGGCGTGCTTCTGCCTCAGATAACTGAGAGGATAGTATCTATCCTTCGACATTGAATATGCAACTTCGCCTATCAGAGCATATCCAGCTTCACAGGACTTCCGATATGCTCGGAACGTTAGTTTCAATAAATCGGGAGCCTTAGATCTGTATTGGGTATGCAAGGCCTTTATATATTCTGTATTTAGGACAAATAACATGACGAACGCATCACCAGCTTAGCTTATATTGCACTAGCCCTTATTGTATTAGCTGTAATTGCCATACTGGTGATTTTCACAAGCAAGCAGAAAAGACAAAAGCAACCTTCTAAACTAGCCATGTTTGCATTTTTGCTCATCATTTCAGGAATTGTTTTTGGTAATACTCGTTTAATCGGGTATAGTTTACTGGCTGCTGGCGTTCTTCTTGCTCTGATCGATATAATCAAGAATCGCCGAAATAAGTAAGGGCTCCATCAAGAACCTCTATGCGGTGGCTCTTGATTAAAGGTTCACGAGAGCGCAATTTTAACTCAACCCCGCTTCACGTAGCCCTTCAGTCCACGAAGTAAAGTATTTGCGCCTACACCGTCACCTCAACGGAGACCGCTTTTCGTGGAGGGCGCAGGGATCGATCTCTTTTCTTCCCGTAACCCTTCTCTATGAAACTCAAGAGCTTCTTTCATTCGTTGAATCATTTCTTCTTCTGTTTGACCCGTGGCAATGCAGCCCGGAAGGTCAGGGCAATAAGCCGAATAATTGCTTTCCATTCTCTCAATACTAATGGTGTATTTAAACATCTTCTTTCATCGTAACCGCTCTGGAATCACCTGATTCCTGATCAAATCCTCGACACGTTCTCGTGACCGTATCACGTCTACCGCGCCATCGCAGACTAAGAGCTCCGCACATCTCGGTCGCCCGTTATACTGCGAACTCATCGAGAATCCATAAGCACCGACATCTAATATGGCAACGAGATCTCCTCGTTTCACCTCTGGAAGCATTCTATCCTTTGCAATTATATCTCCAGACTCGCAGATCGGGCCCACCACGGTATATAACTCAGAGGCGGGCGCTTCGAGCTTGTTCGCCACCACAACCTCATGATACGCATCGTACATCACGGGCCTTATGAGCAGGTTAAATCCCGCATCGATCGCCACGAAGTGTTTAAAAGCCTTCTTAACCGCGTTTATCTTACTTACCAGGATTGAAGCCGGGCCGACGATCGATCTGCCGGGCTCCACGATCAACTTCGGCGTGATGCCCTGTGATTTCGTCGTTGTTTTAAAAACGGGTAGTATCGCCTCGGCAAGGTCTTTTGGGGTTGGAGCTCTCTCCTTCTCTTTCTGGTAGGATATGCCCAGTCCACCACCGAGGTCCACAAATTCGAGCTCGATTCCGCGGTCGTACAAGCCTTTGACGAGTCCCATCATCTTCTCAGTCGCTTCTCTATAGACGCCAACGTCCAGTATTTGAGAACCAATGTGACAATGTATGCCTTTAATAGCAATGCCCGGCAACTTTGCTGCTTCCTCATAAGTGGCTAGTATCTCAGAATACGGAATACCGAATTTTGACGTACGCAGGCCGGTAGCAATCTTGGGATTCACGTTCGGCGAGACATCAGGGTTCACCCGTATGGCAATTTCTGCTTCTTTGCCCACCTCACCTGCTACTTCTGATAAGGTTCGCAATTCGTCCAGCGAATCAACCGATACCTGCACCTTCAATTCTACCGCTTCCTTTAACTCCTCTTCACTCTTCGAATTGCCGTTAAAGAGAACCTTATGCAGCGGTATGCCGGCTGACCTCACCAGATGCAGTTCACCGCCTGAAAAGACATCCGCACCCGCGCCTTCAGCCGCTAAAATTCGTAAGATCGCGAGATTACCGTTCGCTTTGACTGCAAAATAGATCGCATGATCCACTGATTGAAATGCGGTTTTATAGTTCCTGAAATTGGTTCTGATGCTCCTCTCGTCGGTGATATACAGCGGTGTGCCGTACCGCTCTGCCAATTCCACGACATCCGCACCGCCAAAGATCAAATGGTCGGTTTCCGCTCGCGTTACCATGTGTACTCCTTAAGTTCTTAGCCCTCATAAATACTTCTGGTAAATCACTGTGAAGTTGAACGAGAAAAAGGTGAACGGGAGTTAAAGGGATGATGGAAGAGCTGATAGAGATACACATAAAATTGTGGTGGAGGCAGGAGATCCGAAAGATCACGGTGAAAAAGGGCGAGGCCTGCGTTGTCATACGGCTCAAGAATATGGGATATGTTTCGATGAGTGATGAACGGACCCAGAATATCTTTGCCGGGATCATCAAAGGCTTATTAGGCATTAAAGGTGAGATGTCCGCCGTCCAGCTCGCAGTTAGACGTGACGGCACGGAGAAAAGCCTGATCGTCAAGAGAATTGATGACTTAGAAGAAATCGTGAGAAAGACCTTTATAGAAGCATGAGGAGCAGGATCCCTCATCCATAATACGGTGTCTCAGAGCAGCAAGCATGACGCGTAACGGTATGTGAAGGAAGATTAATTATCAATGCTGACATCTGTAACCATCGCATGAAAGTGGTACTGACCTCACCGTATTATCCGCCCCATATCGGCGGCGTTCAAATTCATACAAGGGCACTTGCACGAGGACTGCGCGAACGCGGGTATGACGTTGAGGTGGTCACATCAATTGGATATGATGAACGAGTTAAGGTCACCACAGTCCCCTGCTTGCGAATCCCCTATTCCCCTATACCGCTCACGTTTCCCAGGGTATACGCAGATGTGTATCACTCACACATTCCCTCGCCCTTTTTCGCCCGATGCGTGCTGAGACAGAAGTATCGTCCACACATTGTTACGTATCACAACGATGTGGTTATGCCGAATAAGGTAAATGGTAAGCCCATACCGCGTTTTGTTGCCCATTGGCTTGAGCACCAGAATGAGCGGGTTGTGAGACCCATTCTTGATGCTGCCGAAATTGTCATAGCTACGACGAGCGGTTATGCGAGGACCTCGCCGATCCTGAGTGATTATCTTGACAAAGTGAAGATCATCCCCAATGCGATCCGGGTGAACGAATTTGTGCCCGGAAGGGATGCGGGTGAGCGTGAGAAGATCGTCCTCTATGCGGGCCGGCTCGTCGAATATAAAGGCCTGCCAATTTTAATCCGAGCAATGAAAACTGTTCGAGCACGACTCGTGGTCTTGGGCGAGGGAGAGGATAGGCAGCGATTTGAAGAACTGGCAAACCACTGTGGAGTAAGGGCGGAATTCAGAGGTCGGGTCTCTGATACTGAGCTCAAGGACTGGCTGAGAAGAGCTCGCGTGCTCGTGTTACCCGCGCAATCGCGACTCGAGGCTTTTGGCATCATTTTGCTTGAAGCAATGGCCTGCAAAACACCGGTCATTGCATCAAACCTTCCTGGTGTCGAGGAAGTTGCACGAAACGGCGGATTGGTCTTCGGAGACGAAGCGGAACTAATCCTCCATCTTACCCAGATACTGGAGGATGATGTACGCGCCACGGAGCTGGGGAGACGGGGAAGAGCGAGTGTCGAGCAGAACTATGACTGGGAATCGGTACTCAATGCGATTGAAGCAGTTTATGGGAGTGCGACATGATGAAACAAGTGGCGGTAATAATACCCGTCTCGGAATTTGAAGCTACTCCTGTCGTGTTAAACTCCGCACAAACCATCGTGGCTCTCGACCATTCCGCTCTCACGACGAGCATCGTGTACGCCATTGACAGTACCTCAGAAGATGATGAGCGCGTTATAGTACTCAAACAGAATGGTGTGGATGTCCTTCCGAGACAAAGTCGCGGTAAACGAGCCGGCGCGATAAATGATGCGCTGCGTTATCTCGCGGATTTCAAGCCTGATTATGTGGCACTCTTCGATGTTGATTCCAGACCGGAACGGAATTTTCTGAAAGCGTGTATCAATGCGCTTGAACAAGACCCACAGGCATACATCGCGTCCTCTCGCCGTTATATCTCAAATCCGGTGAATCTCGTCTCGAGAACCATTCAGGCTGAATATTACCTTCTGAACCTCTTGCTCAGAAAATCCGCATTCAAGCAGTTCAATGGCTTGATCGGTGTGCTTAGAGCTGATCTCCTGTACCGGTATAAACTCAACGAAGCGGTGATTACTGAAGATGCAGACTATGCGACGAGACTCCATGCACAGGGATATAACGCGCTTCTGGTTACCGGCACGAAGCTCTATGAACAAGCTCCGGTCACCTGGCAGGATTTAGTCAAGCAGAGGACGCGGTGGTATTACGGTGGCTTGCAGCTCTGGCGATACTGGAATGAGGTTAAGAGCAGTAAGAACAGACATTTTATACGTTCGTGGGTGCTGGCATTGACCATAACATACTGTTTAGTACTCTTTCTCCCGATTGTTCTCTTCGCTCCGTTCATACTGCGCTATTATTCAAGAAGAGCAGCAGAACCATTAGCACCATCGGTCTCCGCAGGGTTCATTTTCTATATTCTCATTCTCCAGTATGCTGCGATAATCGCGCTGGTTAAGTTTGTAAGGGGGCGAGGTGTTGAGTGGCAAGCACTGAAAAGAGTCACGGACTGAAGAACTTTGCAGGCGTGTTGATAAGCCTTGCCTCGATACTCCTCATCTTCAAGCTCACGGAGACGAGCGTAACCTGGAGTGTAATTCAGCAGGCAAACCCTGAGCTGCTCGTACTCGCCTTCCTGTTGCATGCCCTTTTCTGGCTCTTCTGGGCGGTGCGGCTCAGGCTCCTCTTCTCGTTTCTCAACCATAGGATATCACTCGGCTATGCGTTTGATACCACCCTTGCGAGCATGTTTCTGGCAGCGATAACACCCTCCTCTGCGGGAGGAGAACCGGTGCGGGTCAAAATGCTCGTCGACAAAGGTGCAACTATTGGCTCTGCGAGCGCGGTTATTCTGGCCGAGAGACTCCTTGATGCGATCTTTTTTATCGCTGCATTAGCCATTTTCACGTTCTTATCGGGCTTTTCAACTAAATTCGGTTTGAAAGTCGGCATGGTATTTTTTGTATCCCTGGTCATCTTCATCGCGTTCCTCTACCTGGGGATAAAGAAACCAGAAAGAACCGATGCAGTGGTTGACAAATGTTATCCGGCTTTGAAAAAGGTTCTTAAGGAGGAAAAGGCAGAAAGAGTCTGCGAGTATATCAAAAAGGAGTTGAGGCTCTTCAGTGACGCCCTGCTCCAGCTCGCCAATAATTCCTTCAGCCGGATAATCGCGGTTATACTGCTCACCGCGGCTGTATGGCTCTCTGAATTTCTCGTACCCTCTGCGGTGCTGATGGCATTCAACCAGAGCCCATTTGTGCTCTATTCCATTACGGCACAGCTTATTATCGTCATCGTCTCGCTCGTCCCGCTTACACCTGGCAGCAGCGGGATTGCAGAAGCGAGTATGTTTTACCTCTATGCACGATTCGTCACCGCGCACACAGTGGGCGTGCTTGTAGGCGTCTGGCGCGCATTTACGTACTTCTCCAATCTCCTTGTCGGGTTTATAATAACGGCAAAGGTGCTCAAAACACGGTACTCGAATTAACGCGCACCCGTTGCTAATCGTTCAAGCAAGTTCATCAGTTTTTTAATCTCTGCTTTCCCAGCTTTGAATTCGCAGCCGTACGGGCATAGATGATCTATGACGGCTCGGTGCACGCCTTCATCGTAAATTAACGGGTACAGCCGGCAGCCCTCGGGTCTGTATTGGTAGATCCTGCAGCCGCGCTCTGAAAGGAAGACGCATCGTCCTGAAACATTCTTCAGACGCCATCCTCCACCATTTGAGGGTATCGTAAAATCGGTGCGTTCATAGCCGAGCTTCATAATTCTCGTGATGTCCCGGGTTGTAAGCGGCATGCTCGTTTCGAGGCAGCACTGGACACAGTTATGTTTGACACATGGAATGCCGCTCCTCAACGGGTGCTTATCGGCGAACGCGTTCATTTGAGTTCACTTATTACCTTATTCCGAGCGGCTTTTAAGGTTCCAGATGAGCAAAAAGGCTCAAACTTTTTGGTATTATTATAGTAAAAATAGTAAAATAAAAAAATTGTATTGAAAAAGAACTTTAGGTACGTACCTGAAGTTCTTATACATTTTTATGCTACTTTGCATAATATTGTGACTTGATCCTCTTTCGGAGATGAAAGTGGGGGAGGAGGGGATCACATGAATACAAAATATAGAATTTTGGTGATCGATGTTGCTCTATTGGTATCTATCAGCTCTTAACTTTTTAGAGGAATTAGGGGGTGACATGGTTGACAAAAAGAAGTTCGCTAATCACAAATGGCGTAGTAGCGTTAATCATGTTTCTTTTATTAATAAGCATTTCTTCCGCCTATAAATATGACCGAAACAGGGTAAAAACAATACAGTCCGTTACAACGAGTGGAGAGAATTTCGATCCCGAATGGAGTCCTGACGGATCAAAAATAGTATATACATCAACTGAATGGGGTCCAAATCCAGGTATTTGGTTAGTAGATGAGGACGGAGGCAACAGGAGGATGATCAGTCAGCCCGGACGTTATTATGAGTATTCTAACCCAACATGGAGTCCTGATGGATC
>RXIE01000048.1 GCA_004212135.1 Candidatus Methanophagales archaeon ANME-1-THS
CTGAATCTTTTGTTGATACTTTATCATCAATTATGGATAAATCAAAAAGTAGAGTCGAGAAAAATTTTTGAGGCATTAAAGAATTTAGAACGATCAAAAGCTGTAACAGCTACCAGAGTTGCCGTTATATGCTTTGATTGTTATTCTACCTCCACGAAAGAAGAGGTAAGTAGATGTAGTAACTGTGGTGGTAAGGATTTATTGGAAATTTTTGAGCTATCTATTGCTGACTCGGCAAAAAGTGTTTTAAAAAATGGACAGTATTTAGAGGTTTATGTAAAAGAATGCATGGATAAAAGTGGTATAGAACCTATCGGCTGGAATAGTGAAGGTGATGGGAAAAAAGTCTACACGAGTATAAAATATCAAGTTGAGGGAGAACCAATAGATATCGATGTGCTTGGTATTTCACAACCAATAGCTGTTTTGCTCTGTGAAGCAAAAACATCTGAAAAGATTACAATGAACGAAATACGACGAGTCGAAGATCTATTCGGCAGATTAATTAAGAAGATAAATGATTTAACTGGTAAAAGGATCCAGTGTTTGAAGTTGTTCATAATTACAGGAGAATTTGATAGAAATATATCAGCAGGAGCCTATAAAAGGAAGGGGTGGGAGTTAATAGATAAAAACAGAATACCAACTTTAGCTGAAGAATTTAGGAGGATTCAAACTGAAATCTAAATTGAAATCGATTAGCCAACACGTTGATGTGCGACACGAAAAAAAAGAAGGTGAAGAATATGATTACTTTTGATTCGTTAATAAAGGCGATACGGGAAATAGATAAATATGAAAAGAAGCATTAACGAAATCGAAAGCATGCTGAGGAATGTAAAAGAGCATTAAACCAACGTTTATGGCGCTAGATAATAAAAATGGTTTGGTTCAGCAAAGGAGTTTGATAAAATAGAAGAAGGTAAATACAGTGCGGTAGTATATAGAGAATTAAGTGAAGAGGATGGTGCTCGTATGACACGTGACACAAGAGCAAAAGAAAAACCTTGAAGTTAGTATATAAATGGTTAGTATGAAAAATGACCGAAGAAATAGACTTCTCTGCGTTCTCTCCGACGGATTATCGGTATGCGGTGCCCGAATTGCGGGAGTATCTCTCTGAAGAAGCATATGTGAAGTATAAAGCGAAGGTCGAAGCGGCTCTTGCACAGGTATTCGCGAACCGGGGCATGATAAAGAAAGAGGTCTGCGATGAGATCATAGCCGCAACCTCGCGCATAACCGCTGAAGAGGTGTATGAAGAAGAGCGGAAGACCAAGCATGACATTCGCGCGCTCGTTAAGGTGATCCAGAGTAAAGTGAGCGATGAGGCAAGACCATTTGTGCATCTCAGTGCGACCTCGTATGATGTCGTGGATACCGCCAATGCGCTCAGGTATAAAGATGCGGTGCTGAACGTAATTATTCCAGACATGCTCGATCTGGAGCGGACGTGGATACGGCTCGCACGACGGGAGAAAGATACCGTACAAATAGGTCGGACACATGGACAACATGCCGAGCCGATCACCTTCGGGTTCGCTCTTGCACACTATGTGAACCGGTGGGGTTCGCAGATCGTGAAACTGAGAGAAGTGACTGAAAAGCTCGTCGGTAAATTCTCAGGTGCGGTCGGTGCGTATAATGCCACGTCCCTACTCATTGATAATCCCGAGGACTTTGAACGCGAGGTACTTGCTCTGCTTAACCTCAAACCGGCAGCGATCTCCACGCAGATCGTCCCGCCCGAACCGATGTCTGATTTCCTTCATGTGGTAATCAGCAGCTTCTCGGTCCTGGCGAATTTCTGCGATGATATGCGGCATCTCCAGAGGAGCGAGATCGGCGAGGTGATGGAACGAGTGGAAGCGGATCAGGTCGGCTCATCAACAATGCCACACAAACGGAACCCGATCGGCTTTGAGAGCGTGAAGAGCCTCTGGAAGAAGTTCATGCCGCAGGTCATCACGATGCATCTCGACCAGATCTCCGAGCATCAACGCGATCTCACCAATTCGGCATCGCAGCGGTATATACAGGAGTTGTTAGTCGTATTTGATCACTGCGTGAGAGCGCTCAGAAGAATCTCGGAGCGGTTAGAGGTGGATAGGGCGCGAATGCAGGCTAATTTTCTGAAGGCACGGGAGACCATAATTGCAGAACCGCTATACATTCTGCTCTCTCGTTACGGACATCCCGATGCACACGAATATGTGAGAAGGAAAAGTTTCCAGGCGTACAGTGAGAACAAGCCACTGAAGGAGCTCGTCGTGCAAGATGCCGAAATTCAGCCCTATGTGCAACGATTCACGAAGGAGCAGACGGAGATGGTCTTCAATGCCGAGCGGTATATCGGGAGAGCAGCGGAGAAGACGGAGAAGGTTGCGAGATATTGGGATGACGTTTTAGAGCTGTAAAAGCAGCTTCAGGAAAGAGTAAAGAGCAGGAAAAAGAACCAAAAACGAGTATTTAGTTTTTATTTCTCAGTTTGTGTTTACAGTTTTGTGGGGATAGGGGATATGATGTTGTGCATCACATAGATCGGTTATGACCCCATTCACAGCGCTCGAATCTCACCTGACTCCACAACGTCTATTGGGATCCCCTCGATGTTCTTCGGGATGATATCTTGTTTTCTCAATTTCCCCTCCGGTTTCTTCTCTCGCACATAGCAGATAATGCTCAGCTCGTCAGTCTTTTTGCCACCGACGTGCTTGTAGCCGATTGCGCACCCTACCACGCCCGCCTTCCCCATGAGCTCTGCCTCGTGCCGCTCCTTTACCCTTCTCACTTCCTCGATTGTAGCCATTGAGCACCCTTATTCTGTTACTAATTCCGCATCGAGTTGCGCCAGATAGTTCTGTATATGATTCGCTATCGTAATTTCCTCACTGCCCGCAAAGAGCTTGCCCACAGCATAGCCATCCATGTCGAGAACCAAACTCCCCGAGTCGCCCCCCGCGCTGAATCCCGGCTTACTTATAACTATTTGATCTTTGAAATAGGCAAATTTCGTGGTGCCGTATGATATAGGCCCTATAGTGGCATCAATACCAGTTATTGGTCCATCAACAGTATGGCAACTCGTCCTCCCCGATTTCTGCACATGCATCTCGATTTGAGCTTGTCTGACCCCCTTGGGGAGTCCTATATCCACTATTCCCACCGAAACGTCCTTTTCCGCAACTTCAATCATGGCTGCATCCACGAGGTTATACTCCGGATATTCGATCACGGGTCTCAGCCTCGTCCTTCTCCCGAAGAGCCCTGCGGGGATATTGTAGAGCCCGCTCCAAAATCTGGCGGCTGGGCAGGTACTTGGCTCGCCGAAAAATGCTATGGGCACGAATCGTAAGAGATATCCCAGTATGTCGCTTTGAGTTGTGCCGCCATCATAGGGTCCGGGCTGGAGATACAGATCGCCTACCACGGCATTATTAGAGTTCGCCCCGACATGATTGTTCGTGCCTATACAGATCTTACCGCTCTTCTTGTCTCTGAGGAGCTCCCCGTTCGTGCCTGCAGTTATCAGGTAATGTCCTCCGGATGTCCCCATGGGGCATGGTCTATGCCTGGCCTTCTTATCTATTTGGAGCGCCCTGAGTTTCCCCACGGGTATGACATCGGTTGTAACGCCCTTTATTGTCGTGGGTATCAGGTCTTTCTTCTTCAGTTCCTCTTTGGGGATCTTCTTCTCCACCAAGGAAATTATGCTCAGCTCGTCGGTCTTCTTTCCTTCCTTGATCTTATAGCCCGTCATCACCCCGACCACATTCGCCTTCTGCAATAACTCGTGCTCATACACCCTCTTTACTTCTGCTAGTTTCATAGTGTTCGTCTCTTTTCAGCTTCCCCTTATCTTTCTTGAGGGGATGATACCAGTTCGAGTACCTCATTATACCTCATGAGGACTTAAATGCTTTGCGCTCAAACAACTTTTTTCTCGCCCGGAAGCCTTTAAGAACCGCTAAGAGTCTCATGCTTCCGTTCTGAATGTGCCCCGGTAAGGGTTGAAATAATCAGAGACACACGAGCCAGCAAGCTCATCCACACGCGTACCCAGGCATTGAAGGTCAGCGTCAGAGACAGAAATGAGTCCCGAAACCCGGTTTCCTTTCGTTCGGATCACAGAGATCAGTGTTGGTCCCTTCGCCTTCTCTTATTCGTCTTAATTAATCCGCCAATATTTCGCGGTTGGACAGCTCCAAAAACATTTATGCCTTGGGATTAGAGATACCCGATCAGCTTGAAGAGCAAGACTATCAGCCACACGACTATAACAGCTAAAACAGCTCCTACTATCTCTTTTCTTGCCTGCATCTTACCGTTCCTTATCCTGTGAATCAAAACGAGAACATGCCAATCCAAATCGCTCTCCCGGTGCCAAAATCGCCATGAAGAACGCTAATTTGTCCCATTTGAACGTCTGCCTCCGCGTATCCACGTGCTCATTAACGCTTCCATCACGCGAGAATTGGAGAGGTCCCATGTTTCTGCTCACTGCCTAAGTGAGGCACTATTGCTCAGGTTAAGTAACTTGTGGTAGTAACACGCTTAAAAACCTTGGTATCGACTTAAAAATACCGCTTAATATTTCCCATTTAGTTTTAAAAACAGCATGCGTGAGACCATTAACTATGCGCATTCTGAAAAAATGTTCAATAAGATTCCCTGCCTGAGTGGACGTAAAGTAGGTTAGACCCGCCCCAGGGGCAGGATAATGAGAAGCGCCGCGATTACCATCACCACGATCGCTAAGATCATTACGATCTTTAAGGCGCCAATGTCCGTGCCAAAGATAAGGGGGATCGGCCCGATCATAATAATACCGCCGCCTCTCAGACCACCCTCTTGCTTTTCCACGCCCCCGGTCCTCCAGGCTTGGTACACCATGCTGAATATCCCCGCCATGATGACCAGAATTCCTATAAACACGAGCAAGAACCCAACCGTAATGAGCTTCATGGGCTTCTGGTCCTCTTTTTACCCTGTACCGCTCACCCGCACACCCTCATCACGCCTCTCGCAGCCAGTATGCCGGTAGCCGCTGCATTCACAATGTCTCTCGACAGCCCGGTGCCATCCCCGGCCGCAAAGAGGTTTTTGACCTTTGTCTCCATATTCCCATCTACTTTTACCCGCATCGCATAGAACTTGATCTCGGGCGCGTAGAGCAACGTTGAATCCGACGCCACCCCGGGTATAATCTCATTCAATTTCTCTAACCCTTCGATGATATCCATCGTGATTCGGTGCGGCAGAGCCATTGAGATATCGCCGGGCGTAACATCTTGCAAGGTATTCTTCACTAAATTCCGCTCTATCCGCTCCCACGTTGACCTCCTTCCTCGTCTCAGGTCGCCCATGCGCTGGATTATCGGCTTTCCCCCACCGATCGTGGTCGCCAGCTTGGCGATCGAGCGCCCATATTTCGTGGTGTTTTCCAGCGGTTTCGTCAGTTCGATCCTTACGAGGAATGCAAAGTTGGTGTTCTCTGACTTCTTCGTCTTCATTGAATGCCCATTGACACCGATAAAATCCTCATAGTCTTCCTTAACGACAAATCCACGCTCATTCGTGCAGAAGGTCCGTGTAAAATCGTCGTAGCGCTTTGTCCGTATATGGAACTTCGGGTCACGGTTTATCTTGGTCACCGGATTCATGGTGATTGCAGGCACTTCCACCCGCACCCCGACATCGATACCCGCATATTCTGCTTCGATCCTATGCTTCTTGATCAATTCGTCGACCCATTTCGCACCTACTCGGCCGGGCGCCAGGATGGTACATCCAGCCCGGATCGTAGCTCCTCGGTCGGTCATCACGCCTCTGCAGACCCTTGTTACCTTCTCACCCTCGCTCTCCTCTTCTATAAGCAGGTCTGTAACCGCCGTATTGAGCATAAATTCAATGCCATGCGCCACGAGATCAGTTTTAAACGATTTAATCACATCTTTTGTCTTATCAGAGCCGATATGCCTCTGATTTATCTCGATGAAACTGGCACCGACCGAAGCTGCTCGCCGCTTCAGCTCCTCTATATCCGCCTCCGTACCTTTATACAGCTCGTCCGGCATGCCATACTTGAGAAAGACTTGGTCCACCTCATTCACCAGATGCCATGCCGTGTCAGGATCGCAAAATTCCGTAAGATCACCACCAATGTCCGGTCTGAGATTTAAGGTGCCATCGGACCACGTTCCCGCACCACCCACACCGCACATGATATTGCAGTCCTCGCAGTGATAGCAATTACCCACCTCCTCGACGAAGCACCGCCGCTCCTCTACATCCCTGCCCTTCTCTATGACCAGTACTTTTTTCCGCTGATCCTCAGGCTCCACCCATCTTCTCTTTAATTCATGTGCCGCGAATAAGCCCGCAGGACCCGCTCCCACGATAATCACATCATAATAATCCTGTTTCATACTTACCAACGAGCCGGGAGGGATTTGAACCCTCGGCGGGCAGGTTAAGAGCCTGCTGCTCTGCCTTGCTGAGCTACCGGCCCCACATACAGTTATCTCTATCAGTACTTAAAATTTAGAGTCAAAAGTCAAGCAGAGAAAGCTGCCTCCTTTGTACCCTCTCCGGCGCGGGCTTTACCAGCAGCTCTTCACTCCTCTCCTCCACTCCGCCGCTCGTTTCTGATTTGAGCCTGATAACCCCATATCTTCCACCGCCA
>RXIE01000049.1 GCA_004212135.1 Candidatus Methanophagales archaeon ANME-1-THS
AGTTGAAGTGGTCTGCGAGCAACGACGCGGTATGCTCGCCCACATGCCGTATCCCGAGCGCATGGAGGAGTCGGGCGAAGGTGGTCTGCTTGCTCGTTTCAATCGCATCGAGAATGTTCTGGGCTGATTTCTCGCCCATCCGCTCCAGCTTCAAGAGGTCACTCTTTGTTAAAAAGAAGAGATCCGCAGCATCAGAGACCATTTTACGGTCCACTAACTGCTCGATGAGCTTCTCGCCCAGCCCATCAATGTTCAGTGCGCGCAGCGATGCGAAATGTCTTATTCGTTCCTTTAACTGCGCGCTGCAGGACACCCCGATACACCGCACAATCGGACCTTCTTTCATCACTGCCGCGCCACAGACCGGACACCGATCTGGCATCCGGAACTCTCGCTCCGCGCCCGTTCGCTTCGAGGTGATCACACTCACCACCTCGGGTATCACATCACCCGCGCGTTCCACCACCACGGTATCGCCAATCCGGACATCCTTCTTCCGCACTTCATCTTCATTATGCAGGGTTGCCCGGCTTACCGTCACCCCGGCGATCTGCACCGGCTCCAGTACCGCAACTGGCGTGAGGGCTCCGGTTCGACCCACTTGCACAATGATGTCATTCACCACGGTGAATTCCTCTCGTGCCGGGAATTTATAAGCAAGCGCCCATCGGGGGCTTCGTGAAATCGCGCCGAGCGACTCCTGGTGCGCTATGCTATTGACCTTCACCACGACGCCATCAATCTCGTAATCCAGATCGTCCCGTTTCTTTTCCACCTCGTTATGGTACGTGATCACGCCCTCAATATCCTCAAACCGGCGGATCAAAGGGTTCACTTTGAATCCAATCCGACGCAGGTAGTCCAGGACCTCCCACTGGGTTGAGAACTCCCTCCCTTCAACTCGACCAACGCCATAAGCAAAGAAATCGAGCGGACGGGACGCGGTCACCCTCGGATCAAGCTGTCGCACCGAGCCTGCAGCCGCATTGCGCGGATTCGCAAACATCTTCTCACCCTTCGCACCTAACTCCTTGTTCAGCTCCTTGAATTTGCGCAAAGGGATGAAAACCTCGCCCCGCACTTCTAACAGAGGCGGAGCTCCGTCATCAGTTAAAATACGGAGCGGTATGGTCTTTATCGTCCTCAAATTCTGGGTTATATTCTCGCCGGTATACCCATCCCCCCGGGTACTTCCCACGACGAAGCTGCCATGCTCATAGACCAGCTCCATCGCCAGCCCATCGATCTTCAGCTCGACCACATACTCTACCCTCGCAATGCCCAGCAGCCTCTTCACACGATCATCAAAATCCCGGACCTCATCCTCGGTCGTCACGCTGTTCAAGCTGAGCATCGGTATACGGTGCTCGTAGGTACCAAATTCCTCTAATGGCGTTGCTCCTATCCGTTGCGTGGGTGAATCAGGCGTTATGAGATCGGGATACGCGCGCTCAAGCTCCTCTAATTCATGAAACAGTCGATCATATTCCGCATCCGAGATCTCAGGCTCATTTAAGACGTAATACCGGTAATTGTGATAATGGATCTTCTGCCTCAAATCCTCGATATGCCTCTTTATAGCCTCTTTTTCCCCCTCGACACCCATATTTATATATAGCGCGGGGCATAAAAATAATACAAGAGGATAACGAGAACATGGCGCAGGATAAAGAAAGAGAAGAGACATTAATACCCGGTACTGATTACCTGGCAAGTGGGGTGCATATCGGCACGCAGCAAAAAACCGGTGATATGAAACGGTTCATCTACCAGGCACGACCAGACGGACTGTATCTGCTCGATATCAAACAGATGGATGAACGACTGAGGATAGCCGCGCGATTTTTGGCGAATTACGAGCCTGCCTCGATACTCGTGATCTCCGCACGGGAATATGGGCATCATCCGGTGACCATGTTCGCTAAGGCGACGGGCGCGAAGGCAGCGGTCGGAAGATTTATACCCGGAACGTTAACGAATCCGGCATCAAAGCACTTCATCGAGCCTGCGATCGTCGTCGTGACCGATCCAATGACCGATGAGCAGGCGTTGAAAGAAGCGGTGAAGGTCGGTATACCGATCGTTGCGCTCTGCGATACGAATAATTCCACGAATGACGTCGATCTGATCATTCCAACGAATAACAAGGGTCGAAAGGCGCTTGCTACCGTCTATTGGCTCCTGGCACGTGAGATGCTGCGGGAACGGTATCGCAGAGAGGGGCGAGAAGCGGAATTCAACTTCACGTACAAGGAGGAGGATTTTGAATCAGCGTTATAACTCGCGGGTAAAATGAGAAGAGCGGTCGTCGCAGGGGCTTTTTATGAAGGTGAGAGGAGAAGCTTGATGAATCAGCTCCAAAATTGCTTCTCCGGTATACCACGAGAGAAGGACGAAGGTATTATCGGTGCGGTCGTTCCCCACGCAGGCTATATGTATTCGGGCAGAGTGGCGGCAAGTGTCTATGCCAAGCTCCCCCGGGCTGATAGCTTCGTCATCCTCGGCACGAATCATCAGGGTATCGGGTCGCTCATTGCGGTCTCCAAAGAGGCATGGGGCACTCCGTTAGGTGAAGTCGAGGTAGACCAGGCGTTCGTGGATGCCCTCCCCAAACAGCTCATTGATGTGGACGAAACCGCGCATCGATACGAGCATTCCATTGAAGTTCAACTCCCGTTTCTCCAATACCTCTTTGATAAAAACTTCCAGTTCGTCCCCATTGCCATCGCATTGACCGACGAGGAGACGGTGAGGGAGATTGGAGACGATCTGGCCCACACGATCGCTCAAATTGATAAAAAAGTGGTTCTCATCGCATCGTCTGATTTCTCGCACTATGAACCTGACCGAATCGCGCGCGAGAAAGATGGCTATGTGATCGAAGCGATAAAGGAGCTGAATGTGGCGAAATTCTATAAACGGGTGTATGAACGAAACGTGACCGCATGCGGAATTGCTCCGATCGCCGTGATGCTGCATGCGGCAAAGAAGCTCGGTGCCACTGAAGGAAATGTGGTTACCTACGCAACGAGTGGCGATATCACCGGTGACACCCAGGCCGTGGTGGGCTACGGGGGCATCATTATTCTCTAATGGTTCGCACCTCTCAACTCGGTCGTTAGTATCTTATATCCGATCATGCCCCGAAGAAACCATAATCATGCCCTGGTTCCTGCCTGCCGGGTATTCTTCTCTGAAATTCTGAAGAGCAATCTCTTTGTCCCGGAACATGGAAAGACGTTCCTCGTCACCCCGACGGGTGCGCGATGCGCGAGACTCTATGGCGTGGCCGAACTCAAAGGGGTCGAGCACAGAGGAACGATATCCCGGATAACCGTAAATGACTCGACGGCCTCTTTGCATATCTACACCGATAAAGCTCTTCAATCGGGATTGGAACAACCAGCAGCCGAAAGAAGGACGATTATCGCGTTTAACGGCACGGTGCATGTGCGAGAAGGTGCGGAAATGAGGAGACTCATCATACTGGCTGAAGACGTTGGCGTAGTCGAGGAGCACGTGAGAAAGAGCTGGATACTCGCCACCGCATGGCAGACACTCGAGCGAATAGAAAAACTTCGCATCCTTCGTTCGATTACAAAGAAGGAGGTAGCATCGCAGGAGAAGCGTACGCTTTTGGATCTCGCTCTCTTATATGCGGTGCTGGAGCATTACGCACTTGATGATGAGAAACTGGATGCCCTGGCGAGCACCGCAATAAACGCCGTAAAGAGCATGTGGCAGCAGTACTATAGAACGACCCGGGAGCTGATCGAAGGACTGGTGAAGAATGCGGGGAAGCGCGGTCTGGAACGTGAGAAGCTACTGGGCTCCTTGAAGACCAGAGGGTTACCAGAGGAATGGATAAACGACCTGATTGACGAACTGATTAGCGAAGGACGGTGCTCCGAATCGGGCAGTAGCGTTTTAAGCGGCTGAATAATGTCGATATACTAAAAATAAAGAAAAAAAGGACCCGGTTCGCGTTTTTAGCTGCTAACCGGAGCTACATATAATCCAGTTGCGCAAACACCAGGCGGTCCTTGAAATTCTGTAACGAGATCGCGCTTGAGGGGCAGTACGCAGCGCAACTTCCACAGCCGATACAGCCCTCAACGACTCGCGCTACCCTCTTCTCACCACTGAGCACGGTCATGACACCAAACGTAACCGCGGATACTGGCTCCTCCACCAGCTCGATCGCGTCAACGGGGCATAGTTCCACGCAGACGCCGCAGCCTGAGCAGATATCCTCGTCAACGACTGAGACGATCCCGGGCGTCTCGAGGAAATTCTTCGCAAGCAGCACAGATGCCCTCGATGCGGCTGCACTGCTCAGTGCGAGGCTCTCATCAATCATGGTGGGATACACTGCCGAGCCGCAAATGAAGACCCCTTCATTCACCGTGTCCACCGGTGTTAATACGAGCTTGGGTCGCTCCTGCTCCTCTAAGAAGAACCCGTGTTTCAGCGGGACCATGAACATCGTGCTTAACTGCTCATTCTCATCCGCGGGTAGCATTGCAGGGCTGAGCACCACCAGATCGGGCTTTATCTGGATCTCGTCGTTGAAGATCACATCGTAGACCGATAGAATACCATTCTTATAGTCCGGTAGCCTGCCCTCGTGGTATCTGAGGAATATCACGCCTCGCTCGCGCGCCTCTTTGTATAACACCTCCCACTTGCCGTACGTTCTCATGTCCTGGTAGAGCACGAAGACATTCGCATCGGGTTTGAGCTCCTTCGCCTTTAACGCATTGCTCACTACTTCGATACTGCTGTACTTTGAGCGATGGCCTGGTATACCATCCTGAATCATCACGATGGTGGTCGCATCCACAGTCCCCTGTGCCAGCATCTTCCCGAAATCCGATTGCGTTATCACGTTCTTCTCTATGCCGTATCCATATGATCCCTCGGGTACAACTTCTCGCGCTCCCGTGGCAAGCACTGCAGCGCCAAAGTCAATCTCTTCATCGAGACCCTCGCCTGTTATCCGCGCTCTAAACGAACCGGCTCTGCCGCGTACGTCCTCGAGCCTCGCACGGGTGTACACCTTAATCTTCTCGTTATCTTTGATTTTACCAACAAACTCGTTCAAAACGTCCGAAGCTTTATTACCGCTCTGTAACTCAGTGACCGCCCTCAAACCGCCACCCAATTCCGGTTCCTTCTCCACTAAATAGACCTCGTAGCCCGCATGGGCGATATCGAGCGCGGCATTCATCCCCGCTACACCACCGCCGACTACCACGGCCTTCGGGATTACGGGATATCGTTCGATTGGAATCGGGTCAAGAAGTCGTGCGCGTTCGACCGCCATGGCGATCTGGGCAAATGCTGCGGTCATCGCATCCTCCTTCCCATGCACCCAGGCACACTGTTCCCTCAGGTTCACCATCTCCATCAGATAAGGATTCAAGCCTGCTCGTGCACATGCATCCCGGAAGAGTTCTTCGTATGCGCGCGGCGAGGAGCCTGCAACCACAATCCTGTTCAGCCCCTGGTCCACAATGCCACTTTCGATCGCTTCCATCGCCTCCTTCATCGTCTTTGTCTCTCCGTTCACCGAGGCGACACCCTTCAGTTGCTGTACGCGCTCCACGACCGCAGGGATATTCAGGCACTCGGAGACCTCGCCTTCACACCCGCAGATGAAAACGCCGATCTTCGGGGGCTTATCAGCCACGTCAATGAATTTCCGCTCCTCCTGCCCGGGGATCATCCCGGTCTTTTCTGAAAACAGGGCAGCTTTTAATGCCGCACCACTTGCTTGCGCAACGCTTTCCCTCACCTTCATCGGCGCGGTTGCCGTTCCACAAGCAAGGATACCCGGAACGTTTGTTTCCAGTGGATTTGTCAGGCTCGTTCCAATGTACCCATACTCGTCAGTTTTTACACCCATGATCTCCGCCAGTCGTCCTATCGTCTTTGATGGCAGAAGACCCACTGCAAGAACCACCAGATCGAGTTCTAATCGTTCAATCTCGCCGGTCTCCAAATTCTCGTACTTCACGATGAGCGTCCCGTCCTCAGGGAGCACCTCGGGGACTCGTGACCGGATATAATGCACCCCGTATCGATCCTTTAACTTCGCCACCAGCTCCTCATCTCTTCCAAAGACCCGGATATCCATGTAGAAGATGTACACGTCCATCTCCGGGAATCGCTCTTTAACCTCCCACGCCTCTTTAGCCGTGAAGCCGCAACACGCGCTCGAACAGAGTTCATTCTCCGTGCCCCGCGAGCCAACACACTTGATGAACCCTATCCTCTTCACCGGCTTACCATCCGAAGGTCGCAGGAGTTTGCCTGTCTCACCTGCCGTACAGGCCCGGAGCATACCCTCAAATTCCAGAGCAGGAACCACATTGGGGTGCCCGATGGCATAGCTCTTCGGTATGGTATCAAAGACGTCGTAGCCCGGTGCGAGCACCACGCTCTCCACATTGATCTGCTTCCCGGATACGGTCAATGTGAAATTACCTGCTGAGCCTGATAGCCCCTCTACCTCGCTTGAGAGCATCAATTCGATGTTCGGATGGTTTTCGATTTTCACGATTCGTGGTGCTATTCCCGTT